>JAPSKD010000110.1 GCA_031177865.1 Bacillus sp. (in: firmicutes)
TTCTCGTACTAGGAAATTTTCGAAAGTCTGGTTATTAAAAAACTAGCAATTTTTTCTAGCAAATTGGCATTTTCTGTATGACTTAGTTGATATACTAGTCATATGGAGGTGGTTCCTTTGCCAATAGAAAATCAGGAAACAAAGTCTCATACGAATATCAACAACAATAAAAACACAGTACGGATAAACAACTATTTCAACCTAACCATAAACCTAGGAGATTCTTTAAATCTACTAGCACTCTTTGGTGGTATCTACCTAATTAAAACTTTATCCAAAAAATCCAAACAAAAACATAAACAAGAAAAAATGTAATGGACGTAGTTTCCATTACATTTTTTTGGTACCTGTCACCAATTATGCATTTATTCATAGTTTTACTTCATATCTCTTTCGTCCTTTAAAGTAAACCCATTCTTTAAAGCCTATTTTTTTGAGGCGGGCTTGGACGATTTCAAATTCGTCTCCAACTCGCTCAGGGTCATGGGCGTCTGAGCCGAAGGTGACTTTTACTCCGTAATGGAGTGCCATCTCTAATATGTCATCGGCTGGATACCAGCCCCCCACGTATTTGGTTTTTCCTGAGGTGTTAATTTCAATAGCGACATCGCATTCCGCTATGACCTTCAAGGTGTGTTCGACTGCAGCAGTTTGAATGTTTGAAAAGTCAGGATAGAAGCCTTTCATCGCATCAATATGACCAAGAATTTGATACATGCCGCTGCGCGCAGATTGTTCAATTAATGAATAATAGGTTTCTTTCGTCTGTATTTGTTCTTTAGAACTCAGCCCTTCCCAGCGGTCCTTTTTAAAGATGCTCACCCCATCTACGTGGTGAACAGATCCAATAATATAATCAAATGGATATCGGTCAAAGTACAGACGATAGTTTTCTACATATTCAGGAAAGAAATCTGCCTCAATTCCTAATAGGACATCAATTTTCCCAGAATACTCTTGTTTTAACTTTAAGACTTCCTCTACATATTCAGGAAATTGGCTTGTTGCCATGGTTATGTGAGGGAACGGATGGTCTTCTTTACTTGAAAAATAAGGAGTATGGTCAGAGATGCCGATAATAGTTAACCCCTTTTCTATACCGGCTTCGATATAATCTCGAATGCCTCCCCTTGCGTGCCCACACCGATCATGATGTGTATGTAAATCAAATTTCAACATTTGTTTATCACCTCGCCATATTTTCCCATACTATGGTACTTCCAATCAAATCCACATCACAAAAAATTTTTCCCTAATAATTTATATTATTTGTACACTTCCATTTTACTCCACTCCTTGTCCAATCCAAAAGACAAGCTGTTTCATATATATAAGTAATATTGTGAATGAGAGGTGTTTTATGGAAAGTTGTAATTGTCGTGCAAAAGTATCGGCAACCGCCGTACCAGTCGAAACCTTAATCAATCGGTTCCCTTCTAGCGGCATAATAACTGTTTCTGCACGAATTTGTGATGTTGATTGTACAGCCAATAACAGTTTTATTTCCATTCTTTATGGTGACGCTATAAATCAAAACAATAGCTTTGTTTTTAAATCCGCTGCACCGGGTTTACCAACATATGAACACGTATCCGGCGGTGGTATCGGTATGATTTTAACAGCCGAAGGACAGGCCTCTGGAGTTACCTTTCATGACAATGCCATTCTATCCAACATACATTTTCTACATGAGACCATCATCGGTACTGCTATCTGTTCCATCACTTTAACCGCAAATGGCCGGATCTTTGAAGTACCAGGATGTATCATCAGTAATGCTGAAAACAGAAATTGAGCAGCTCCCAAAATGGAAGCTGCTCTTTAATTATTTTTTCAAATGATATGGTACTGTTGTAATAATAACATTTCTTTTATATAACAGGTATGCTTTGATTAATAAGCTTGATTGGTTGTGCAGAATATTGTGCCAGCCTTTTTTTGGTATGAATTGTGGAATGACGACTGTGACTCGGTAATTGGCCTCACTGGCTTTATGCTGGACAGTATCAACAAATTTGGTCAGTGGCTGGATGATACTCCTATAATGGGAGTGCAGGGTGACGAGTCTTGTATCCGGCTGCCACTTATTCCATTTTTCTTCGAATTTCTTTTCATCGTCCCTCTCAAAGGAAACATATACTGCAAGTACTTGATCCGCTCCTAGGGATTTTGCATAGTTAAGAGAGTTTTCAACCACTTGCGTAATCCCTGCCACAGGAACAATAATTACGTTCCCTTCTATTGGCACTGCAGGCTCCTTACAATCTAATCTAAGCTGCTCTCCGACTGCTTCATAATGCTTTCTAATACTGTAAAAGACGAAAACAATCACTGGTAAAAATACTAATACTGACCAAACCTGTGCAAATTTAGTTAAAAAGAACATAATCGTTACAACAAAGCAGATAACAGCACCCATCGTATTGATGATAAGCTTAGGCATCCAGCCCTGAGGCTTTTCACGAAGCCATTTTAACATCATCCCCGTTTGAGACAAAGTAAACGGAATGAATACCCCAACCGCATATAGTGGAATTAAGTGCTCCGTTTGTCCTTTGAAAAAGATAATTAGCAAGATGGAAGCTAAACCTAATGTAATAATTCCATTAGAATACCCTAATCGGTCACCTCTAATCTTGAACATTCTAGGAATAAACTTATCATTGGCGAGATTGACTGCCAGTAATGGAAAAGCTGTATACCCTGTATTTGCAGCAAGAATTAAGATTAAGGCCGTTGTGCCTTGTATAAAGAAATACATAAAGTTTCGTCCAAATGTTTGCTCCGCGATTTGAGAAACGACTGTAACCTTTTCATTCGGAGTAATACCATAGTAATAGGCTAACAATACAATTCCCGAAAATAATATTGCCAGTAATCCACCCATTGCTGCCAAAGTTTTAGCAGCGTTTTTGGGAGCTGGATCTTTAAAGTTCGGAATTGCATTCGATATCGCCTCAACTCCGGTAAGTGCTGAACTGCCTGAGGCAAATGCCCTTAAGAGCAGAAATAAAGAAATCCCTGCAATAGGAGTTCCAACTGGAGTATGCAATTCAGCTGGAACTTGCCCAGTTAGAATATTAAATATTCCTACACCAATTAAAATGAATAAAGCGAGCACGAATAAATAGACGGGATATGCTAAAATAGAAGCAGACTCCGTAACCCCTCTTAGGTTTAAAGTAGTAATAAATATGACAAAAATAATTGCAATACCCACATTATGGTCGTGTAGGGCCGGAAAGGCGGACGTAATGGCATCTGTTCCTGCAGAAACACTTACTGCTACCGTTAAGATATAGTCAACGAGTAATGAACCTCCCGATATAAGCCCATAATTCACGCCCAAATTTTCCTTTGATACTACATAAGCTCCTCCCCCATGCGGGTAAGCAAAAATAATTTGTCGATAAGATAAAATTAACGCTAATAATAGAATTAATACACCGATCGCATTCGGAATGGAATACCAAAAGGCTGCGGCACCAACTGTTACGAGTACAATCAGGATTTGTTCCGGACCATATGCGACCGAAGATAATGCGTCAGAAGAAAGAATTGCCAACGCTTTTGTTTTATTGAGTTTTTGTTCCCCTAGTTCTGTTGACTTTAAAGGTCTGCCAATTAATAATCTTTTGATTGATGAAACCATGGATCTGCACCACCGTGTTTTCTATAAAGTTATTTGTTCTAATCTTGCTTAAAAAGCACAAAAAAATGCCTGCAAGTCAAAGTTAAATAGACCTGCAGACATTAAAAAATCAGTCTCACAAGCTCCACCTTCCTTCTCATTAACGCTTACGAGGTTAGCTGTCGGATTCGGGCCATTGAGTAGCCCTACCTATTAAAGGATTCACCCCTTGGATATACTATCCATATGAATGGGTCCCCCGCACCAATTTGGTCTCAGCGATTTAGAAATATGAAACTGTGATTATCATACTCCTGTGTTTCTCAAATGTAAATCAAAATTTTTTAAAAAATAAAGATTGGAGAAATAAATATGTCTAAACAGAAAAAGCCGCTTTTGACTGATGAATTTTTAGATGAATTGGCAAATGAAATCAATGAACTATATGGACGCCCTGTTGAACAAAACGAAGATAAAAACAATCATGAACAAGATAATTAAGCCTTTTAACCATATTTCACAATAACAATGGTACACTTGTCCAAATTGTAATTATCCCCCCCATTTTTAAGACAATCTTTAATATTGGTACATATAATAACTTATCCAGTAATATGGTTGGGGGGAATAAAAATGGAAAATGTTATTCTGCTATCAAGAAACACCTCTAACAGAGGGATCTTAACGTTACATCCCAAGTTAGCAGAATCAATAGGAATTACTCAAATTTCGGCTAGAAAAATCAGATTTGGAGCAAAAACCTATCAATCTATTGTAGACATTTCTGATGAACTGCCAATAAATGGGGCAAGCCTATCTGAAGATATTTTGGACATGCTGAATATACCACAGCATTGCAGCCTTGAAATCAAGCAGAATGGCAACGAAATACAAATTGGACCCTTTATCGGTTTACTTGCAGGTTATTATCAAAGCTCAATTAAGAAATATCTCGATCATCTACGTGATTATGTTTTACTTTATCGAGAAATTAAGGGTGCCATCCTTGTCTTTTCTCTTGACCATGTTGATAAAGTCAACCATCTCGTCAAAGGCTATCTTTATAATCCACGAACTAAACAATGGGAAGAAGGAACCTACCCATATCCAGCCTCTATTTTTGTGATGACATCTTCGGTGAGCACTGCCTGGATTCATCATTTCAAATCGATTATTGGAAATGTTGTCTTTAATGATTTCTTTCTTAATCGATGGAGTATTCACAAAAAATTAGCTAGTTCAATCGGGGTAAAATGTTATCTTCCCGATACAAATCTTTATGGTTCACCTCAAGATCTATACTACTTTTTAAAGAAATTTCCTAATTTAACGGTGAAGCCGCTAAACAGCGCCAATCGGCAGGCATATAGAGTATTACTAAAAGATTCAAACTCTCTTGTTATAACAAATTTAAAAAATATGGAAACAAAGAATTATAGATTTAATAACCGAGATCAGGCCTACTCTATCTTTAGTAAATATTTTAAAGAGGGAGAAAACATCATCCAAGAATCAATAGATGTAACCGGTTATCGAACCATCACCATAAGGTTTATTACGGTAAAAAACCAATCAGGTGAATGGCAGGTAATGGGCTCGTTTACGAGAGGTGATCAATCGGTAAAGAATGATGGTAAATTACTGCCACTGGTCAAATTTGAACTAGAAATCGTAAAAGATTTCTTGCAGCAAAGTGATTTGCATGCTTCCTTGACCTATGAGGAATTGAACCAAATTGCGATTGATATAGTAACAGAAATAGAAGGTATGGGCGTACATTTTGCAAATGCAGCTGTTGATATTACGGTTGGAGAATTAGGTGATATCTGGATTGTAGAGATCGACCACTGCAACCCCTCACACGAAATTGCGTTAGTAGCTGGAAATCCGGATCTATACTATGAAATTTTAAAAACCAATATGCTTTATGCTAAAAAACTAGCAGGTTTTTAACAAAACGAAAAGAGCTAACCGAATATTAGCTCTTTTTTGCTGTTTCGATAATTTCCTTTAATTCATTCGTAAAACCCTTTACAGCTTTATTTCCTAACACCGTTACTGGAACGCCTAGATAGCCATACTTTTCTACTTCTTGTTGATATTCGGCGTTTATTGAAATATCTCTAACTTCATAAGGAATGCCTTCCTCAGTAAGTACTTTTTTAACCATTGTGCACTCGATACAGTCGTTTGTCGTATAGACGATAACTCCATTTTCCATTGCTACCTCTCCTTCCAACGGTTGCTGTTCTTCATTAAAAAAAATATGTTCTGCCGTTATTTTATCACTTAAGCTGATTACCCCAAAGGAAAACAACTTTTGTCTTCTTTTGTCGGTTAGAGAACCGGGGTTAAAAATTAATAGATCCCCTTCATACCTCTTGACAGGAATATGTGAATGTCCAAAAATTATACAGTCTACCTTCTCCCCTTCAAATGCCGCAATGGCACGTTTCTCAGTTGTTTTCCCCTTCCCATGTCCATGTGTAATACCAAATCTAAAACCGCCTGCTTTAACAATCTTTTTTGGTGGTAATAATCCGATTATTTCCTCATCATCCACGTTCCCATAAACACCCTCAACTCTTCCATACGTCCGCAGCTGATGATATACATCAATGGTCTGCCAGTCACCCGCATGGATAATTAATTCGACATCTTTCAATTCGTCTAATAACCTTGGAGGCAAACCTTTGTTTCTTTTTGGTAGATGTGTATCTGAAAGTACAACAATTTTCATTCTTATCCCTCTTTATTTTCTGAAAAAAATTCAAATTTGATGTTTAGATAGTTCTTTAAGGTGAAAACAACAACATTTTTTGACAATTAATAGCCGGAAATGTCTATTCTTGCGCTTTCCCAAGAAATATATTCTTAATTTCCCGAATATTTAAAAATTTAGTTAATTATGTTCTTCTACAAAGTGTGCAATCAATCGATTCAATTCAACAGAAGCTTTTGTAGGAATTTGATGTTTTAAATTATCAATAAAGTTTAAATCACTGAATGGCAATTTATCTTTTAAGAGATTCGCATACCGATGAAAAGATTTATTTTTCTTCCCATAGACTAATAATATCGGATGTTTAATATCTTCTAGCTGATCTGTACAATCATAATTTAAACTAAATTGAAAATATTCTTTAATATTTCTGACATCTCCTTTTACTGCTGCATCGTACAACGTTTTAAATGTCTCGTTTGAATCAGCATTACCGTAAGTAATCGCTTTTGCAAGAATCGGAAAAGTAGCTGGCTTTGCGAGTTTCACAACTAAAGAAATTCTTTGACGCAAATAAAAATCACTAGATTCAGACATCCCACTGATTATTATAGAACCTAAGGCTCGTTCCGGATAATTTAACATAAACTCTAATGCCAGAGAGGCACCTGTTGAATAGCCGCAAAGGAAGGCTTTTTTTATTCCTAAATGATCTAATAACCGAGTTATATCTTCGGTAATTAGGTAATAAGTTATTGGTTTGGGAGAGTACTGGCTTCTTCCATGTCCTCTTATATCAAATGTTATTACTTTATAAGCATGTGATAGTTCAGCACTTTGATATCTAAAATTTTCACTCGTCAACAACGGTGGATGGATAAAAACAATCGGTGTGCCTTCACCCATAACAGAAAAATATAAGCTAACACCATCCAGCTCTAACATCGCCATAAAATCACCCCAAAACAAATAAAATCCCTTTAAAATGGTAGTATTCACATAACACCCCAATTTCCATTCTTCCCACAAAAAAAATGTCCACCCGCGGCGGACATTTGAGCAAAATGTTTTTTGTGGTAGCAGGCACCAAATTATACTAATTATAAGAGTAGGTAGGCTAATGGTGCCGTAAGAAGAATGGTTAGTACTACTCTTTCGAACCAAATGGCGACTAATTTCCCGATGGTAAGTGGTATTTCAGTTGATAGAATGCATGGAACAACTGCTGAGAAGAAAATGATTGATGATACGGATACAACTGCGATTACAAATTTGGTTACTAGTGCTGCTTTAGTGACAATTAGTGCAGGTAAGAACATTTCTGCGATTGATACTGCGCTTGCTTTTGCAGCTAGCATAGGATCTGGCAATTGAACTAATGCTGCGAATGGGTAGAAAATATAACCTAACCAATCAAATAGCGGGGTAAACTCTGCTAATATCAGACCCAGCAATCCTACAGACATGATAGAAGGTAAAATACCCATTGTCATGACAAATCCATCTTTAAGATTTATCCAAATATTTTTCCCTAAGCTTGGTGTACCGTTGGCCGTAAACATCGCTTCTTTCCAAGCAGTCTTGACCCGATCTTTTTTAACGATAACTTCTTTTTCGCCATCCATGTCTTGATAGTAGGAGTCACTCATTTTGTTCAATGGCCATATACGAACAGTAATCGCCGTTACGATGAAGGTCACAACAAAGGTTACCCAAAAATAAGTATTCCAGATTTCCATCAGGTTTAATGTTTTTGCAACAACGATCATGAAGGTTGCAGAAACAGTTGAAAATCCTGTTGCAATAATCGCCGCTTCTTTGATTGAATATTTTCCTTCCTTAAAAACACGGTTGGTAATTAGGAGACCAATTGAATAACTGCCAACAAAGGATGCAACGGCATCGATAGCTGATCTTCCTGGTGTTTTCCAAATCGGTCTCATAACTGGTTGCATGAATATTCCGATAAATTCAAGCAAACCATAGCCCACTAATAAAGCTAGAAATATAGAGCCGATTGGTACTAACAGCCCAACAGAAATAACTAGCTTGTTAAAAAGGAACGGAGCCATGCTCGGTTCAAAAAACCACTTCGGACCTATATTAAAAACCAACATAACTGCTGCAATAAAACCAAAAATCTTTAAGATTGAAAACACTACTGATACTATATCATTATTCCATGATTTCTTCACAAACGGATATACTGCACCAAGCAAGATTACCAGTAAGGCATAATAGGGTAATACACTTGGCACCGCTAATTGAATATAAGAAACAAAATGGTCTAGCATAATGGATGATTTGCCATTCAATGTAACCGGAATAAAAAATACGAAAATACCAATTGCACTAAAAAGAAAGAATTTTACCATATTCAATACATTTCCATTTTGTAATTCAGGCTTTTGCACTTTCTGTACCGTTTGATTCTCCAATGCCAATTCCCCCTTGGAATAGTAATTTCCTTACATCATAGACACTCACACACCTCATTTGTCCACCTGGGGTGGACAAATGGACCAAAATGTCTTTTTGTGGGCATGTCACCAAAACTAGCAACTGGATATCAAACGCTATCTAGCTGCTAGCACTTTGCCGAAGCATGACTCCCGTTAGGAAAGTAAGGAATACGTGTGTTCCTAGTTTAACGGTTGGCTGGACGAGTGTGTCCTTTAATGGATCGAGGCAGACGATGTCCATTGCTTTTACTTTTGGATGACGGCCTGCTGCTAGTACCCCTTCTAGCAACTCTTCCGTTGTCATGCCCCCCGGCGTTGAAGCCGGTACCCCAGGCGCATAAGCAATATCTAACACATCCATATCAACGGTTAAATAAATGGTATCTACCTTCGTTGATAACTCCTCTAAGCATTGCAGAACAGTCGCTTCTATCCCCTTTTTCCGAGCTGCTCGAAGTGTAAAATAGTTGACTCGTTTTTCATCCGCATACTGTTTTAAATCCTTGCTATTAAAAAATCCATGCAGACCAATGTTGTACATATTGCTGCCTTCAACCACGCCACTCTCAATTAAATTACGCATGGGTGTCCCATTGGATGGACCATTATCTGACATGTCTCGCAAATCAAAATGGGTATCAAATTGTAATATCCCAATTTTTTCATAAGGTTTTGCATGCTGCATTCCTTTCACCATCATCGCTGTGATTGAGTGATCACCGCCTATCGCACATACCTTTGAACCTTGAAAATGGCTATGGACCAAAGCAGATGCCTGAATGATGTTGTCATGGCACTTACTAATATCCGTGACATGCATCGGAACGTCCCCGACGTCAAGTGCAGTCATTTCTGCCAAATCGACATCATCATCAAGATTGTAGGTTGCAAAGCTCCGCCATGAGCGTCGGAATGCTTCGGGAAACTCTGATGCTCCTGAAGCACTAATCGATGAACGAGACAATGGAACTCCGAGGATCACAACCTCGGCTTCCTTGCTTTTTTCAAAGTCGTTGAAAGTTGTAATTGGGTGAATCCATTCATGAACCTTGGACACTAACCCACTCTCAGGCCTTACCCAAGTAAAGCTGGGAGGATTAATTTTTGGATAGAGAAAGCTCTTCAAGTAAATGACCTCCTCTAACAACCACTACTCCATTTTTTATAACCGTATGCGTATGATTCACTCCATAAGAATATTGAAGCTTCATATAGTTATTAACACTAAACATCGTAATGTCGGCCTTTTTTCCAACCTCTAAACTGCCAATTTCATGACCACGATTAATCGCATGTGCAGCATTAATTGTTGCAGCGGTAATAACCTCAGCTGGCGTCATTCCCATTTTCAAGCAGCCCAGATTCATAATGAATGGTAGCGACACGGTTGGTGAAGAACCCGGGTTACAATCGGTCGATAACGCTACTGGTACACCTAAATCAATCATTTTTCGACCATTTGCGGATTCTGCCATTAAAAAGTAAGCTGTCCCCGGTAGTAACACACCGACAACACCTTTTTCAGCCATCGCTTTCATGCCTTTCTCAGACGCTTTCAATAGATGGTCTGCAGAAATCGCCCCAACCTCTGCGGCTAGTTCTGCCCCTTCATATGGTTCAATTTCATCAGCATGGATTTTCGGAATCAGTCCGTGAGTCTTACCTGCTTCAAGAATTCGCTTTGATTGCTCAGGGGTAAAAACGCCATGTTCACAAAATACATCATTGAATTCTGCTAAACCTAGCTCCGCTACCTTGGGTATCATTTCATCAATGAGCAGCTCCACAAATTTATCAGGTTTCTCTTTATACTCTTTTGGTACGGCGTGAGCGCCCATAAAGGTAGGAACTACATCGATGACATGTTTTTCATTTAGCAATTTGGCGACTTCAAGCTGTTTAAGCTCCGTTTCCCATTCCATCCCGTAACCACTTTTGGATTCAACCGTTGTCACACCATGGCGCAGAAATTGATTTAGTCGTTCAAAGCTTTCTTGAAAAAGCTCTTCATGAGAGGCTGCCTTTGTCCTTCTGGTCGTTGCATGTATTCCACCACCGCTATTCATGATTTCCATGTAGGTGGCGCCTTGTAACCTCATATTAAACTCATTTTCCCTGCTTCCTGCAAAAACAAGATGGGTGTGTGGGTCAACAAGTCCTGGTGTTACAAGCCTTCCACTTGCGTCAACTATCTCCGCTTCACCCAAACGACCTTCATATTTTTCAAAAAGCTCATCATCTTTGCCTACAGCCTGTATAATTCCGTTCTCAATCCAAACACTTCCATTTTCAATAATGGTAAGATCAGACATCGCTTCCTTAACAAGGGGAGCATCGGAACTCCCCTGTAAGGTCACGAGCTGAGAAGCATTTCTTATAAAAATTGGCTTACTCACCCGTATCACCTCTTTAGTCTTGTTTCAGCATTGGCATTTTAATGCCTTTTTCCTTGGCTGTCTGAATTGCAAGTTCATATCCTGCATCAGCATGTCGAACCACACCCATACCAGGATCTGTTGTTAAAACTCGTTGTAAACGGACTTCTGCATCCTTTGTACCATCGGCTACAATAACCATTCCGGAATGCTGTGAGTAGCCCATTCCTACACCACCGCCATGATGCAGTGAAACCCAGCTTGCACCACCGACTGCATTAATCATCGCATTGAGGATTGGCCAGTCAGATACGGCGTCACTTCCATCCTTCATTCCCTCGGTTTCCCGATTTGGGGATGCGACTGAACCTGCATCTAAGTGATCACGTCCAATTACAATTGGTGCCGATACTTCCCCTGAAGCAACCAAGTCATTAATGATTTTTCCTAAACGAGCACGATCTCCGTAGCCTAGCCAGCAAATCCTTGCTGGAAGTCCTTGGAAGCTGATTTTTTCCTGAGCCATTTTCACCCATTTACAAAGGTGCTCATCATCCTTAAATTCACGAAGAAGTACTTCATCAATTTTTCGAATATCCTCAGGGTCCCCCGACAATGCCGCCCAGCGGAAAGGGCCTTTTCCTTCGCAGAATAATGGACGGATATACGCTGGCACAAAGCCTGGGAAATCAAACGCATTTTCTACTCCCTCGTCCTTTGCCACCTGACGAATGTTGTTGCCATAATCAAAGGTTATTGCTCCTTTTTCCTGCATCGTCAACATAGCCTTTACATGAATTGCCATGCTTTGCTTTGATAGTTTTACATATTTAGAAGGGTCTTCTTTTCTAAGTTCAGCTGCATCTGCTAAGCTGTATCCAATTGGAACATAACCATTTAAAGGATCATGAGCAGACGTTTGATCTGTTAACACATCAGGGTAAAAACCTTTTTCAATCATAATCGGTAATATCTCTGCCGCGTTACCGATTAAGCCAATAGAAAGTGCCTTTCCAGCTTTCTTTGCTTCCTTTGCTAGATTAATAGCCTCTTCTAAATCGCTAGTTTTCACATCGAGGTAAGCGGTTTCAATCCGGCGGTCAATTCTCGTTTCATCGACATCAATCGCTAGACAAACACCATCATTCATCGTTACTGCTAACGGCTGAGCCCCGCCCATGCCGCCTAGACCGGCAGTTAAAGTAATCGTATGTTTTAAGGACCCGTTGAATTCTTGTCGTGCAAGCTCTGCAAACGTTTCATAGGTTCCTTGGACAATACCTTGTGTTCCAATATAAATCCAGCTTCCTGCAGTCATTTGTCCATACATCATTAAACCTTTTTTATCAAGCTCATGGAAATGCTCCCAGTTTGCCCAGGCTGGAACTAAATTGGAGTTTGCAAGCAACACACGAGGTGCGTCCTTATGAGATTTAAAAACAGCAACTGGTTTCCCGGACTGAATTAACAGAGTTTCATCACTTTCTAATTCAAGCAATGATTTGACAATGGCATCATACGACTCCCAATTACGAGCTGCCTTACCAATTCCGCCATAAACGACTAAATCCTCCGGACGTTCTGCTACCTCTTGATCAAGGTTGTTCATCAGCATGCGAAGTGCAGCCTCTTGAATCCATCCTTTTGCATGTAGTTCTGTTCCTTTATAATTTTTAATGACTCTTGATTTAGCTGTACTAGCTTCCATTCTATTCACTCCTCTATGTCCTTTTACTTCTCCTTTATTATAAAAATAAAATCTTCTGAAAAATACAAATCATTCATTAGAAAAACAGCACTATTTATATGTACAACTCGTTTATTTTTAGCCTAAAACTTCATTATTTTTAGAAAGTAGTAATTTTTTTAGAAAAAAATAAGATTCAGTTGTTCTCTGAATCTCATCTGCTTATCCCTTTTTCATGCGAAAATCTCTCGGAGAAACTCCGACTATTTCCTTAAAAGTTCTGCTAAAGTAGTTCGGATTATGATAACCAATTAAGTAGGAAATTTCCTTTACCGGCTTACCGGTCTCAAGCAGGTACCTTTTCGCTTCTTTTATTCTTATACCTGTCAGGATTTCCGTAAAGCTTCGGCCTGTTTTTGAAATTAGCAAATGACTAAAATAGGATGGATTCCTATCGACATATTTAGCCACATCCTCAAGCTTTAGTTCATGGTTTGAAAAATGGGACTCAATATATGAAATACCACGCTCAATTGGATCCTGTTTAAACATTTGTTGGCTGGAATCAGCACCTAAGAATATCTTTTGTATAAACAAGATGAGATTTTGTACGGACCGATAGAGAACACTATCATACAAAATCGAATGGAAGATATATCGGTACTCTTTTTCATAGATTTGCTGTTCGTCTAAATCGTAGGTTTTCATGAAGCGCCTAATTTGCGCGAGAATACTCGTAAGCCTAATTCTTACCAATCCCGGATCAGGATACGGATCCTCTAATTGGAGAAATTCATCGTATAACCATCTTTTTATACCTTCTATGTCATGATTCGCCAGCATGTCCACCCAAGCCCTTTGTTCCGGAGGAGCCAAAAAAGGATCGATATGTACCCAGTCGGTCGTATGCTCAAACTCCACAATTTGCCGATAACCATGATAATAGGTAAACTCCAGCATTTTTTGTGTTTCTAGAAACTTTTCATTGAGACTAATCTGTGGAGATTTTTCGTTCCTGACCACAATCGCAAGTGGCTCAGAGAATTCCTCTTCCCACTTTCTCATTGCCTTTTGGCACTGCTCTTTACTATTTTGGCAAGTTTCCTTAAATAGAAGAACAACCCTATCGCTTAAAGGCAAGATACCATGAAGTTCCTTGAAAGGGTAGTCTGATAAGAAGGAATATAACATTCCAACCTTCTCACTATTTTCCACTTTATACGCAGCGATTATATAGTCTTCTAAAACTGTTGAACCGGAAATAAACAGTGACTCATAAGTTGAGTCGCTGTAAAATTGAGCGATGGGTTTCTCTTTAGAATCGTGTTTTTTATCAAGTGCTTTCGTCGTTTTTTGATACGCAGATTTTACCTTAGTGGCAGAAAACGGTTTGATCATTAATTCCAAGGCTTGAAGGTCAATCGCCATCCGCGCCTTTTCAAAAGTAGCCTCAGCACTCGTTAACAACAGAATAGGCTGATAAATCTGCATTAATTCTCGGAAGGCAGACCAATTCTCTTTACTAACCATATCCAGTTCTAAAAGGAGGATATCCGGGGTTTCTTTTTCAAAGGTAACAATAAAATCCTGAAAATTAGAGGCTAATAGAATCCTTGTTACAGGAATGGAGGATGATTTTAACAGCCATTTTAATCCTTCTCGTTCATTTAAGTCACGATCCACAATCAGCCATTTCCCTTCCATGATACTATCCCCCATCTAAAAATAGTGCTGCTAATATAATAAAAGTATACATCCTATGTGAGAATCTTCAAGTATCATTCGTTCTTATTTATTATTCATGAACTGCAAAAATTTAAATAGAATTCGTAGGTTCATTATGAGTATAATAATTTTTGTGACTATTAAGAGAGGGGAAAATCACGGGATGAAATGGCATAAAAATTTACTTAAGATTGTACAGGACCGTCAAGGTAAGAAGCTCGCGTTAATCGTAGATACCTCAACAACTGAAACAAAAACCGACCTCATCGGAAACATTGTAACTTTTTTCAAAGAACTAACT
>JAPSKD010000471.1 GCA_031177865.1 Bacillus sp. (in: firmicutes)
CTTATGACCCGAGCCCCTAGGCGCTGAAGCTGGACAATAATAGTAAAGGGAGCATACCCATTTTGGTATGCTCCTTTACTTTTAATCAACGGTGAAATCAATCTCAATCAAGTCCCACAGTGTGATGATTCCGAGAGGTACCTCATCTTTTTTTCCGTTCTCAGTAATAATCACCGCTTCTAATTTCTTTTTTACCTTATGAGATTTTTCAAATATCGTTTCCACGTCGAAGATATTGGTACTTTTTGCGACAAAGCAACTGGATGGTCTTTCTCGTATTTCATACTATCGTATATATGTGTATCGTCTAAATTTACTGATGTGCTCACCCTGTTTTGTGCCATCCATTTGACAATCGAGCCTGCTGTCAAAAGGCCTGCAAATTCTTTATTTTTATAGATAGGAAATTTTGAATAATTATACTGACGAATTGCTTCCGTCACTTTTAAGATACTATGGTTATAATCAAAGTACAGTACATTTTTGGTCGCAATCGACAAAGCATAATTTGGACGGTTAAAGACCTTGGCAATTTTCTCTATATACTCGACCACTTTTGCATTCGGTTTGGCGATATAATAGCCGACTTGCATTTTTTCATGGACAATGGCATTACGCAGCTTTGCATATTGCTCCAAATCCTTTTTAAAGGTTTCAATGATTTGATATTTCTTCGCTCCAACCTTTACCAATACTACAAATCTATCATCATTAATTTTGACAATGTCCTTCATCGCATCATGCACTTGATTAAAGGCCACCTCAAAACGTTCTGATAGAATTTGTCCTTTTTTCATTTGTTTCATCTCTAACCCTGCCAATATGTTTACTTATTTCTTTAATTATATATTTATTGCAAATTTTTAACTATCCCCAATTTTGATAGAGCTGGTTAATTTCTTCCTTATGAGAAATCCCTTCATCATCAGGTGTTTCTAACACGAACGGAATATGCTTAATAATCGGGGATGTTACAATATCCTGAAGAGACTCTGCTTTGATCAAACCATTCTGAAAAATATTGGCATGGCGATCCTTTTTGGACCCAGTTGGATATTTAGAGTTGTTTAAGTGTATGATTTTAAGGTGTTCAAAATAAGCTAGCTCTTGACCTTTTGCGAAAAATTCTTCGGTATTTTCCCCGTTCCAAAGACCACTTGCAAACATATGACAAGTGTCGAGGCAAAAGCCTATTTTCTCCGGATACTCAGCCAGGTTTCGGACCTGTACTAATTCTTCAAAGGTAGTTCCAAGAGCCCCTTTCGTTCCAGCGTTATTCTCAATTATGAGTAAACAATCACCGTTCCATTGACTAAGGACAGAATTTAGCATTTCAAGCATTAAATGATAACTGGCAAGCCGGTCTGTTTTACTAATTTGACTGCCAAAATGGACAACCACACCTACTGAGCCGCAAGCGTCCGCAATTTCTAGGTCATTTAACAGCGAGTGAATCGTTAATTCCTTTTTATCCTCTGAAGGGGTTAAACTCGTAGAGTATGGAGTATGTGCAACTGAAACGATTGTTTGCTCCTGACAAAACTCTTTACAGCTTGCGGCATCCCCTCGGTCAAAATCTTTTACGGAAAGACTTCGCGGGTTTTTCGGAAAATATTGAAATGCGGCTGCTCCGAAAGATGCCGCTCGTTTTGCCGCTCCTGAATAACCATTCCTAATACTTACATGACAGCCAAAAATCATCGTATCCCACCGTTTTTTAGTGTTAGATTTTGCAAAATGAGTTTAAACTATTCTATTTACTGCGGATGTTGTAAGATAATTCAGGATACTTGCGGGAGGGGAAATAAATGAGAAAAATAACATTATCAAATGGGAAAACAGTAGAAGTCGAATGTTTAAGCTGCGCCTTGACTAGTGGTCTAGTTGAACCAGATGGAGGCGTTATTTTTGAGACAGAGCATTTCCATACGCATCAGGATGTTGCCTATCCTATTGAAGGGCTAGTTATATTAGCTTCGAAAAGACATATAAAATGCTTGGATGAACTGACGAATGAAGAACGATTAGATTACATAAATAGTATGACCGCAATCAGAAAAGTGCAGCGCGAAGTGTTAGGAATTGATTATATTTATTACTTTTATAATGAAGATACTACTCATCATTTTCACACATGGATGGTCCCTCGGTATGATTGGATGAATGAGTTTGGCCGATCGGTTGAATCAGTTCGACCTGTTCTGCTTCATGCCAGAAATCACCGGAATACGAAAGAAAATAATCAAAAGGTTATGAAAGCTATTGAAGCCTTAAAAACTGCATTAAATTAAAAAACAGACTTTCAAAAAGTCTGTCAGGTTGTCGAGAAAGGGTATCTTTCTCGGCAGTTTTGATTTTGCTGGAGTCTAACCTACCGATTTTTCATTTAAATTTTTGCCTGCTCAATGGCCTGTTGATTTCCGCTCCACAAAAAGCTTCTTTGAATAATCACCACAGGGACAGGCGGTCTTTGCCTGTCACGAGGTGCTTCGCTTTCCGCAGGCGTGCCGGGAAGCCTCCTCTTTCTTACAAACTAAGCCAATTGGTTCAGTTCGCATTACACCGCCGCAGCCTTTGCTATTGTTAAGGGGTTCTTCCATGGTCCCCATTTTTCTATACATCAACGCATCTAAACAGGTATTCCCGGGTGCTCTCCTTGT
>JAPSKD010000111.1 GCA_031177865.1 Bacillus sp. (in: firmicutes)
CCAGCCAGTGCCCTGAGTGTTCAAGTGATTACATTCGCTATTTTGGTACGGGAACACAAAAGGTTGAAGATGAACTAGTGAAAATTCTTCCTGAAGCAAAAGTAATTCGTATGGATGTGGATACAACGGGACAAAAGGGAGCCCATGAGAGACTGTTAAAAGAGTTTCATGAAGGAAAAGCAGATATTCTCCTAGGCACGCAAATGATTGCAAAAGGATTGGATTTTCCCAATATTACGCTTGTTGGCGTTCTCTCAGCAGATACGATGCTCCATTTACCCGATTTCCGCTCCTCTGAAAAAACCTTTCAGCTATTAACACAAGTTAGCGGCAGGGCGGGGCGACATGAATTACCCGGGGAAGTCATTATCCAAACTTATACTCCGGAGCACTATAGTGTAGAGCTGGCAGGAACACAGGATTTTGACCGCTTTTACCACAGGGAAATGATGATGAGAAAAGCTCATCATTACCCGCCGTTTTACTATTTGGCCTTAATTACGATAAGTCATGAGGAGTTAATGACTGTCGTCTCCGCAACCGAAAAAATTGCTGCTTTTGTAAGGTCGCGTTTATCCAGTCATGCAGTGGTTCTTGGGCCTTCAGCGTCACCAATCCCGCGGATTAATAACCGTTACCGCTATCATTGTCTAATAAAATATAAACGTGAACCGGAGCTTAATAAGACATTAAAAGCCATACTCGATCAGTATCAAAACGACCCAAAAAGTGGATTACTCGTGTCAATTGACGTAAACCCATTTATTTTAATGTAAGAATAAGCAAATATGGTTGATATAAAAGGTTATGTTATAGTAATTTGGGTGAAAATGTATAGTAATTAATAATAAAGATAAAAATCGGACAACTACGATTTAGATGGAGGAACACCTTTGGCTATAAGAAAGATTGTTACGTACCCTGCTGAGGTACTTGAAAAGAAATGCAGACCTGTTGTCAAGTTTGACAGAAAGCTTGCTAAATTACTCGATGATATGTATGACACCATGATTGAATATGATGGTGTTGGCCTAGCTGCCCCACAAATTGGGATAGATGAACAAATTGCAATCGTTGATATTGATGATGAATCAGGTACGATTGAGATGATAAATCCTCGTATTATCAATTCATCTGGAGAGCAAACCGGACCAGAAGGGTGTTTAAGCTTCCCAGACCTTTTTGGAGAAGTTACAAGACCCAATTATGTAAAAATCGAGGCATTTAACCGTAAAGGAAAAAAGTTCACGCTTGAAGCAGAGGAATTTCTCGCAAGGGCGATACAACATGAAATTGATCATTTAGACGGGGTATTATTCACATCAAAGGTAAGCCGATATCTCGAAGAAGATGAGTTAAAAGGAGTAGAAAGTGAATGACGAGAATCGTTTTTATGGGTACCCCAGACTTTTCAGTACCCGTGCTGCAAAGAATTATAGAAGACGGTTATGAGGTTATTGGTGTAGTTACTCAGCCTGATAGACCAGTTGGCAGAAAAAAAGTACTAACACCGCCACCGGTCAAAGTAGAGGCGTTGAAGCGTGGAATCCCTGTCTTTCAACCTGAAAAAATTCGTCAAAAAGAGGAAATGGAAAAAATCCTTTCTTTAAATCCCGATTTGATCATTACAGCGGCTTTTGGACAAATATTGCCGAATGAAATATTAGAAGCACCAGTGCATGGCTGTATTAACGTCCATGCCTCACTACTTCCGGAACTTCGGGGCGGGGCACCTATACATTATGCCCTCATCCAAGGCAAGGAGAAAACAGGGATCACCATTATGTATATGGTCGAAAAGCTTGATGCAGGTGACATATTAACTCAAGTAGAAGTAGCGATTACCGAAGAAGATAATGTGGGCACCCTTCATACAAAGCTAAGCATTGCTGGGGCTGCCCTTTTATCTGAAACTCTGCCGAATTTACTAGTAGGAAAATTAACGCCTATTCCTCAGGATAATGAGAACGCAACGTTTGCTTATAATATTAAGCGTGAGCAGGAAAAGATTGATTGGTCCAAAACCGGCGAAGAAATCTATAATCATATCCGTGGCTTAAACCCCTGGCCAGTTGCTTTTACGACTCTTGAGGGTCAAACGTTAAAAATCTGGCGTTCAGAAAAGGTAGCAGGTACAAAAAGTGAGGAGCCTGGGACTGTCATAAAAAACGACCCTGATGGTATAACGGTATCAACGGGTAATGACACAGCTATTAAGATTATAGAGCTGCAGCCTTCTGGAAAAAAGAAAATGTCAAGTGAAGAGTTTTTCAGAGGTGCAGGTTCGAAAATCTTAGTTGGCAGCAGACTAGGAGAATAATATGACTAATAAAAAGAAAAATGTCCGTGAAGCAGCGGTAGAATTACTTGAAAACATTGAAAAAAACCAATCATACAGTAACTTGCTATTGAATAGTACCATTGAAAAAAACAAAATTCCCTCTATCGATATCGGTCTACTGACAGAGTTAACATATGGAACTTTACAAAGACGGATGGCATTAGATTACTTTCTAAAGCCTTTCATTAAAAATAGCAAAAAGTTGGAAAATTGGGTACAACAGTTATTAAGGATAACCCTTTATCAAATGGTATACCTTGATAAAATTCCAGATAGAGCTGCCATATTTGAAGCTGTAGAAATTGCCAAAAAGCGAGGTCATAAAGGTATCGCCGGAATGGTAAATGGTGTCCTTAGAAGTATTCAGCGTGAAGGACTTCCATCGTTAGAAGAAGTTAGTGATTCAATTGAAAGGCTATCAATTGAAACGAGCCACCCAGAATGGCTCGTTAAGAGGTGGGTTGACCAATTTGGCATTGAAAGAACAAAAGGAATGTGTGAGGTCAATCTAACGGCACCACTGCAGACAGCGAGGGTAAATCTAACAAAAACGACTGTCCGTGAAGTAATTGAGGACCTCGATGAAGAAGGATTTCTAGTTGAAAAAAGTCCCATTATACCCGAAGCGATTAGGGCTCTGAGAGGAAATTTGGCACTTTCAAGGGCATTTAAAAAAGGCATGATTACTATACAAGATGAAAGTTCAATGCTAGCGGCCTATGCACTAGCTCCCAATGAAAATGAATTAATTTTAGATGCCTGTGCCGCTCCAGGTGGAAAAACGACTCATATTGCAGAAACAATGAAATTAACTGGAGGAGTCATTTCACTCGATTTACATGAACATAAAGTAAAATTAATTAATGAAAATGCCAAACGGTTAGGTTTGGGTAATATAAGGACAATCGCAATGGATTCACGCAAGGCGGGAGAACATTTTCAACAGGAATATTTCGATAGAATCCTTCTCGATGCCCCGTGCTCAGGACTGGGTGTTATGAGAAGGAAACCTGACATGAAATATACTAAAAAAGAACAAGATCTTTATCAATTAAGTACCATTCAACAAAATTTATTGAACTCTGTGTCACCTTTAGTGAAAAAAGGTGGAATTCTTGTCTACAGTACGTGTACAGTAGATAAAGAAGAAAATGAAGGTACTGTCTTAAAATTTTTACAAGAGCATCCTGAATTTGAGATAGATGCTTCATTAAAAGAACGAATGCCTGAGGCAATCCAACCCCTGGTAACAGATGGTTTTTTACAAATACTACCCCAGGATATTGGCTCCGACGGTTTCTTTATCGCATGCTTAAGAAAGAAGGTGTAACAGTTGGAACAATTAAATACAACTGAGAACAATACAACATTGGACATAAAAAAAACTTCTATTTATTCCCTGCAGCTTCATGAGCTCAAGGAATGGCTTACTAATAATGGTGAAAAGCCTTTCCGGGGAGAGCAAATCTTTGACTGGTTATACAAAAAAAGAATATCTTCGTTTGAAGATATGAATAATTTATCAAAAAGTTTACGTGATAAGCTTTCCGAGAATTTTCAAATTACCACATTAAAAACGGTTATAAAGCAATCTTCTTCTGATGGTACCATTAAATTTCTGTTTGAACTGCATGATGGTTACTCTATTGAGACAGTATTAATGCGCCATGATTATGGTAATTCGGTGTGTGTAACAACGCAAGTTGGCTGTCGGATTGGTTGTACTTTCTGTGCTTCAACACTTGGAGGTCTTAAGCGTCATTTAGAAGCGGGTGAAATTGTTGCTCAGGTTGTAACGGTTCAGCAAGCTCTTGACGAAACAGACGAGCGTGTCAGCTCAGTAGTTATTATGGGAATTGGTGAACCCTTTGACAATTATGATAATATGATGTCATTTCTTAAAATCATTAATCATGATAAAGGAATGATGATTGGTGCACGTCATATAACAGTATCCACTAGCGGTATTGTTCCAAAGATTTATCAATTTGCAGATGAAAATATGCAAATAAATTTTGCGATTTCACTTCATGCGCCTAACACTGAATTAAGGTCTCGGTTAATGCCTATCAACAGAGCATATAAACTAGATGACTTAATGAAATCTGTAAGGTATTATATCGATAAGACGGGGCGCCGAATTAGTTTTGAATACGGCCTTTTCGGCGGTGTCAATGATTCTGTTGAACATGCAGAAGAATTAGCGTCCTTGTTAAAAGGTCTAAAATGCCATGTTAATCTAATTCCTGTTAATTATGTTCCAGAGAGGGACTATGTACGTACCCCTAAGGATAAAATCTTTGCATTTGAAAAAACACTCAAAAATCGCGGTATTAATGTAACCATTCGCCGGGAACAAGGTCACGACATTGACGCAGCATGTGGACAACTTCGTGCAAAGGAGCGAAAAGAAGAGACGAGGTGACAGCGTTGAGGGCTGTGTATAAGACGGATGTAGGGAGAATTCGAAAGAATAATGAAGATAGTGTTGGTATATTTTTAAATCGAGACGGGCAGCGCCTTGCCATCGTAGCTGATGGTATGGGCGGTCACCGTGCTGGTGACGTTGCCAGCACAATGACACTAACCACTTTAAAAGAAATGTGGGAGGAAACAGAAGGAATTCAAACTGCAGAACAAGCAGAAGAATGGTTGAAGTCAAAAATTATTCAAGTGAATAGAGTCCTATTTGACCATGCAAACACCCATGATGAATGTGATGGAATGGGTACTACGATTGAAGCTGTTATTACTACAAATCTTTTTGCTACCATTGCGCATGTTGGAGACAGTCGTTGTTATATATTAAATGAATCGGGATTTCAGCAATTGACTGAAGATCATACTCTGGTTAATGAATTGGTACGCACTGGGCAAATATCAAAACAAGACGCCGAGCATCATCCTAGAAAGAATGTTATCATGCGGGCTCTTGGAACTGAACTGAATGTCTCTATAGATATTAAAACGATTATTTTTGAAGAAGGGGACCACCTCTTATTATGCTCTGACGGACTTTCGAACAAGGTAAGTGAAGGAGAATTGGCTGAAATTCTAAAGAACGAGGATGACTTAGAGAAAAAAGCAAATTTACTAATCTCTATCGCAAATGAGCGTGGCGGCGAGGATAACATTTCACTGGCGATTGTAGAGTTTTCTGATACCGGCGAGGGTGATTTATAATGTTGATTGGAAAACGTTTAAGCGGTCGATATAAAGTGTTAGAAATGATTGGCGGCGGCGGAATGGCAAATGTCTATTTAGCCCACGACATGATTCTTGACCGTGATGTAGCGGTGAAAATGCTTCGCCTTGATTTTGCCAATGATGAGGAATTTATTCGTAGGTTTCGCAGGGAAGCACAATCTGCGACAAGTTTAGCACACCCTAGTATCGTAAGTATTTATGATGTTGGTGAAGAGGATGATCTTTATTTTATTGTAATGGAATATGTTGAAGGGCAAACACTTAAACAATACATACAACAGAATTCACCGTTACAAGTTGAAGAAACCCTTGATATTATGAAACAGTTGACTTCTGCTATTTTTCATGCTCATCAAAATCACATTATTCACAGGGATATCAAGCCTCAAAATATTCTTGTTGATCGTTTTGGAAATGTGAAAATAACTGATTTTGGCATTGCGATGGCTCTAAGCGCAACAAGTATTACTCAAACGAATTCTGTCTTGGGGTCGGTACACTATTTGTCACCTGAACAAGCACGTGGAGGCATGGCAAATAGGAAATCGGATATTTATTCCCTTGGAATTGTCATGTTTGAATTATTAACCGGCAGACTTCCATTTTCAGGTGAATCTGCAGTCTCGATAGCATTAAAACATTTGCAATCAGAAACTCCTTCCGTAAGAAGGTGGAATCCGAACGTTCCACAAAGTGTTGAAAATATCGTGTTAAAGGCGACTGCTAAGGATTCCTTTCATCGGTATAACAGTGTAGATGAAATGGAGGACGATTTAAGAACGGCTCTCGACTCTGAGAGGCTGGATGAAGCAAAATTTGTTATTCCTATTGACGATGAAGCAACGAAGGCAATTCCAGTGATTACGAACGAACGTCCATTTCAAAATCTTGATCAGACATTGATACATAGTCAGGATAAAAACAATGGAAATATTGTTGCAGCAGATAATGGTAAAGAGCAGAAAAAACGTAAAAAGTGGCCTATTATATTAATTTCTACTTTTATTTTATTAGCATTATTAGGGTTATTTACTGTTACCGTATTACCTAAATTAATGGCACCTAAAGATATTACCATCCCTGATGTTAGTGGGATGGAATTAGATGAGGCAATTGCAAAAATAGAAGCTGCTGGTCTTCATGTTGCGGAAGAAATTGAGAGTACTCATGAAGAAATTGAAGAAGGTAAGGTAATAAAAACGAATCCTGAAGAGGGTAGTACTGTTAAAGAAAATGCTGGCATTGCGGTATACTTTAGTACTGGAAAGCAAAAATTTGAATTAGCAGATTATACCAATTGGAACTATGAAGATGTGGCTAGATTATTGGATAACCAGAACTTTAAGGATATAAAAGTAACGGAAGTATATGATGAAAGTGAACCTGGTACCATTCTTAGTCAAAAACCCGAAAGCGGCGAGGAAGTTGTTGCGGAAGAAACGGTCTTAGAATTTGAGGTTAGTAAAGGACCCGAGAAAATAACTCTGCAAGATTTAATACAGTCTAATTTAAAAGGTGCACAGGATTATGTAGATTCTGTAGGTTTGACTCTTGATGCTTCAGAGGAAAGGTATGATGAAACAGTTCCTGCAGGAAATATTGTCTCGCAGTCACCAGCTCCAGGAACCGAGATGAAAAAGGGTGACAAAGTTTCCGTCGTTATTTCAAAGGGAAAAGAAGAAAAACCACCTAAAATGGTTCCGGTTGAAATAACCATACCGTATACAGGGACGGAACCAAATCAAGAGCAAACCGTTCTCATTTATATTCAAGACGTGGACCGCACGATGACCACTCCAGCAAATACCTTTAAAATTACGGGAGATGCCAAAACAACGATAAATCTTTTGGTTCCTTTCAATGGTGAAGCTGGATATAAAGTGTATAGAGATGACAGGGTAATATACGATGAAACTGTAGAATATCCTGAACCTTAAAGGTTTATTATCATGGAATGCTAAAGAAATGGCAAGGAGTGTGGCTATGCCTGAAGGGAAAATTGTAAAAGCATTAAGTGGTTTTTATTACGTACTGCACGATGGAGTGATGATTCAATGCCGGGGAAGAGGTGTTTTTCGAAAAAACAAGATAACACCACTTGTCGGTGATGAAGTCATATTTCAGGCCGAAAATGAGCGTGATGGTTATATTATGGAAGTCAAGGAAAGGAAGAATGAACTGGTTCGTCCGCCTATCGCAAATGTCGATCAGGCCATTCTCGTCTTTTCCGCTGTCGAACCTGAATTTAGTACCGTTCTGTTAGACCGTTTTCTTGTCCTTGTGGAATATAATCATATTAAACCTCTTATTTGCATAACAAAGATGGATTTAACAAATGACAACGAAAAGCAGGCCATTAATGAATATGCTGAGCAATATAGAAATATTGGTTATGAAGTATTACTTACTTCATCTGAAACAGAAGCTGGCATTGAAGGTTTAACTCCACATGTCGAAGATAAAATATCAGTTTTTGCTGGTCAATCAGGTGTCGGAAAATCCTCACTTTTAAATGTGTTACGACCGGAACTTGAACTAAAAACCAACGATATTTCCTCACATTTAGGCAGAGGAAAGCACACCACCCGGCATGTTGAATTAATTAGTATAGGTAATGGCCTTATTGCGGATACACCGGGATTTAGTTCTTTAGAATTCACCGATATTGAAGCGGAGGAGTTAACGTATTGCTTTCCGGAGATGGCACGAGAAAGCGAAAATTGTAAATTTCGAGCCTGTTTACATATTAGCGAGCCTAAATGTGCAGTGAAAGCAGCAGTTGAATCACAATCCATTACTCGATATCGCTATCAACATTATGTCGATTTCCTTCAAGAAATAAAAGATAGAAAGCCGAGGTATTAAAATGCTAAAAATTGCACCTTCCATCCTTTCTGCTGATTTCGCCAAATTAGGTGAAGAAATACTTGCAGTTGAAAGGGCTGGGGCTGACTATATCCATGTAGATGTTATGGATGGTCATTTTGTTCCAAACATTACAATAGGACCCTTAATTGTGGAGGCAATTCGTCCTGTTACAAAGCTTCCGTTGGATGTACATCTAATGATTGATAATCCTGATCAATATATCGAAGCCTTTGCTAAAGCAGGAGCAGATTACATTACAGTCCATGTTGAAGCATGCAGACATCTTCATCGGACGATTCATCATATTAAGTCATTTGGAATTAAAGCAGGAGTGGTGTTGAATCCAGCTACTCCTGTTTATACCATTCAGCATATTTTAAAAGATATTGATATGGTGTTGTTAATGTCCGTTAATCCGGGGTTCGGCGGTCAAAAATTCATACCGGAAGTCCTGCCTAAAATTAGAAAAGTAAAGGAAATGGCAGACTCAATCGGAAAAGAGATTGAAATTGAAATAGATGGCGGAGTAAATTCTGAAACTGCAAAACTATGTGTCGAGGCAGGGGCTAATGTTCTTGTAGCTGGATCTGCTATTTATGATCAAGAGGACTACGCAGCAGCCATCTCGTTAATAAGAGGATAAAAAGTACAAAGCCGGCTAAAATGCTGGCTTTTTGCGTAGAAAAAAAGGGGGATACTGATGAATATAAATATTTTAGCAGGAGGGCCTGAAGAAATTCTTCCCAATTTACATGAATATTCTAGTGAAAATGACATATGGCTTGGAGTCGATCGAGGGGTATATACGCTAATTAATAAGAATATTACACCAGCGATTGCTTTTGGAGATTTCGATTCT
Source organism: Bacillus sp. (in: firmicutes) (assembly GCA_031177865.1). Lineage (GTDB taxonomy): Bacteria > Bacillota > Bacilli > Bacillales > Cytobacillaceae > Neobacillus. The sequence continues at coordinate 9,276 of JAPSKD010000111.1, forward strand.
GTTTCCAAAGAAGAATTGCAGGTAATTGAAGGTCATGTAAAGGAAATGAAGAGGTATAAGCCCGAAAAAAATGAAACAGACATGGAACTTGCTTTGAATTGGGCAATAAGACAAGATCCTGTTCTCATTCGAATTTTTGGAGCAACAGGCGGGAGATTGGACCATCTCTTAGCGAATGTTCACTTATTGGTCAAACCGGTAGTGGAAGAAAACCATGTAAACATTGTACTTATTGATAATCAAAATATTTTATCATTAAAAGGACCGGGAAGTTATAAAATTGAAAAGAGGGTAGATAAAAAGTATATTTCTTTTGTTCCTCTAACCCTTGAAGTAAAAGATCTCACTCTTCGTGGCTTTAAATATCCCTTAAAAAACCGTCATATTTCCATCGGCTCTACACTATGTATTAGTAATGAACTTATTAGTGATTATGGTACTTTTTCATTTTCGGAAGGCATATTATTAGTGATAAGAAGTAATGATTAATAGCTAATTTAGAGGTACTGATTTCGTCCGTTTGAATAAAATAGTAAGGGCGTACGAGAGAAGTTAGATGTGTGAGATGGTGAGGAGGGACATAATGAAGTTTTATACAATTAAACTGCCAAAGTTTTTAGGTGGACTTGTCCGAGCGATGATTGGTGCATTTAAAAAGAATGAATAGAGAATGTGTTTAAGCACCTATTTAATGGGTGCTTTTTTATATTAAGGAAATATGGGAAAGATAGTAAGAAAGGGCACCCTGTAGAAAGGATGCCCTGACATATTAAACGCGTTCTACTTTACCAGCTCTTAACGCTCTTGTAGAAACCCAAACACGCTTAGGCTTTCCATCAACAAGAATACGTACTTTTTGTAGGTTAGCACCCCATGTACGCTTGTTAGCGTTCATAGCGTGAGAACGTGCGTTACCAGTTGTAGTTTTCTTTCCAGTTACAACACATTTACGTGGCATAATGATTCCCTCCTTAATACCCAAAGCTTTATACAGCATTTACGTTATTGTCTAAAGATACTTTAATAATTTATCATACAACCAGTTTGAATGCAAGAGTGATTCATAAACGTTTCAAGAAAAATACCTTGACATGCCACGTTATTGTTTGTAAATACTATAAGAAGAAAGTATCGCTTTCAAATTTTTCTTCACTATAGTAAAATGACTTTAGTCAAGGAGCAATTTCCAAAAGGGGGAACGATTCATGTCCATCGAATTAAAAACTAAGTTCGGACAAATTGATATTTCAAATGAAGTAATCGCCACCATCGCTGGAGGTGCCGCTATCGATTGTTATGGAATTGTCGGTATGGCATCAAAGAGCCAAATAAAAGACGGTCTTACAGAAATTTTAAGAAAAGAAAATTTTACTCGTGGAGTTATTGTTCGCCAAGAGAATGAAGAAGTACATATTGATATGTATATAATTGTCAGCTATGGAACAAAGATTTCCGAGGTTGCGCATAACGTGCAATCAAAGGTGAAATACACACTTGATAAGACCGTTGGACTTGCCGTTGACTCGGTAAATATTTACGTTCAGGGAGTTCGTGTGACGAACCCGTAAGTGGTGTAACGAACCGCAAGTAGAGGAGGAAAGTTTGTGTCTATTACAGCTTTAGATGGAAAACGTTTTGCAGAGATGGTGATTCAAGGTGCGAATCATCTAGGTACCAACGCAAAAATGGTGGATGCATTAAACGTTTTTCCTGTGCCCGATGGTGATACTGGAACGAATATGAATTTATCAATGACCTCAGGGGCAAAGGAAGTAAAACATAATGTTCAGGAACATATTGGTAAGGTAGGAGCCGCACTATCAAAGGGTTTACTTATGGGTGCTAGAGGCAACTCCGGGGTTATCCTTTCCCAATTATTTCGTGGATTTTCAAAAGCAATCGAAACCAAAGCAGCCATCTCTGGAAAAGAATTTGCAGCCGCATTAGAATCCGGTGTCGAAACTGCCTATAAAGCGGTAATGAAGCCGGTAGAGGGAACGATACTAACGGTTGCAAAGGATTCTGCAAAAAAAGGTGTGCAGGCTTCCCAAAAATCGAATGATATCATTGAGATTATGGAAGAAGTTTTAAAAGAAGCGAAGGCGTCGCTTAAGCGTACACCAGATCTGCTACCGGTCCTAAAAGAAGTTGGAGTTGTTGATAGTGGTGGACAAGGGCTTGTCTTTGTTTATGAAGGATTTCTTGCTGAACTGAAAGGTGAGAAGCTGCCGGATTCACCTAAAGCCTATCCTTCAATGGACGAAATGGTCAGCGCGGAACACCATAAAAGTGTTCAAGGTCATATAAATACGGAAGATATTGTATTTGGCTATTGTACAGAATTTATGGTGAAGTTTGAAGAGGCTAAGCTGGCAAAGCGCCCATTTGACGAACAGGTTTACCGGAATGATCTTAGTAAATTGGGTGATTCCCTACTAGTTATTGCGGATGACGAGGTTGTAAAGGTACATATTCATTCTGAACAGCCTGGTGATTGCCTAAGCTATGGACAGAGGTACGGAAGCTTAATCAATATTAAGATTGAAAACATGAGACAGCAGCATTCCAATATTGTTGGAGAAACGCATACACCGTTAGTGTCAGATAAACCTCAAGTTCCTAAAGAACAGCAGGAGTATGGAATTGTTACTGTGTCGATGGGGTCTGGTATTGCCGAATTATTCAAAAGTATCGGTGCACATGCGGTAATTGAAGGCGGACAAACGATGAATCCGAGTACAGAGGATATTGTTAAAGCTGTTAAAGAAGTGAATGCGAAAAAGGTATTTATTCTCCCGAATAATAAAAATATTATTATGGCTGCGCAGCAAGCGGCGGATGTATCAGATGAAGAAATTTATGTAATCCCGTCTAAAACAGTCCCTCAAGGTTTATCTGCACTTTTAGCATTTAATCCAGCTGGAGATGTAAAGGCAAATGAAGCTGCTATGACAGAAGCAATGCAGCATGTGAAGACAGGTCAAATTACCTTTGCCGTTCGCGATACACAAATTGACGGGTTAGAAATTGAAAAAGATGATTTCATGGGAATTGCAGAAGGTAAAATTGTTGTGAAAAACAAAGATAAAGGAAAAGTTGCGGAAGAATTGCTGACTACGATGGTAGATGAGAATTCGGAAATTTTAACCATTATTTATGGTGAAGACGTAACCGAGGATGAGGTAAAAGCATTAACTGCGTTTGTAGAAGAGAATTTCGAAGACGTGGAAGTGGAACTTCATAATGGAAAACAACCATTATATTCATTTATCTTTGCAATTGAATAAGTGATACAATTAGAAGGGGAAACCCTTCTTTTTTCTTTTTTCTGTGTTATAAATATAGATGGATAACTATAAGAGATTTATTTGTCCTAGGGGGAGAAGACGGATGAAATATAGAAGCGTGTTTGACATAATTGGACCCGTTATGATTGGGCCATCTAGCTCGCATACAGCTGGTGCTGCAAGAATTGGCAGAGTTGCAAGGAGTTTATTTGGCAGGGAACCAAAATGGGCAAATATATCTTTATACGGCTCGTTTGCTAAGACGTATAAAGGTCATGGTACGGATGTTGCGATTATTGGTGGTTTGTTAGATTTTGATACCGATGACGAAAGAATAATAAATGCAATTGATATAGCGAAGGAACGGGGTATTAAACTTCGATTTATAGAAGAAGAAGCTATTACTGATCATCCAAACACAGCTAGAGTCATCATCGGGGATGATAAGGGTGAATTAGAGCTGGTCGGAATCTCAATTGGCGGCGGCAAAATTGAAATAACCGAGTTAAATGGCTTTGAATTGAAATTATCAGGAAACCATCCAGCAATTTTAGTCGTTCATAATGATCGCTTTGGTGCCATTGCAAGTGTTTCGAATGTGTTGGCAAAATACGAAATTAATATAGGTCATATGGAAGTATCAAGAAAAGAAAAAGGGAAGCTTGCTCTTATGACCATTGAAGTTGACCAAAACCTTGAAGATAAAATACTTCAAGAACTAGAACAATTACCTAACATTTTGAAAGTAACAAAGATTGTTGATTAGCTAGAAAAGAGGAAGCGCCTTGCCAGGGAAAAAAGCAGTTCATTTTTTCCTAGCCCCGACAAGCGATGGAGGGCCGGTGGATGAAGTCACGCATTTCGACTTCATCTGCTGGACCGAAGCGAACCTCGAGGGGCTAGGCGCTGGAGCTAGACATTGACCATATTAACAACGAGGGGGAAGGCAATTGTTTCGAAATGTTGCAGAGTTAGTTGAGCTCGCTATTAGTAAAAATAAAAAAATCTCAGAAATTATGATTGAGCAAGAAATGGAAGTCACCGGAAGAACCCGGGAGGAAGTGCTTGCTTTCATGGACCGTAACTTAAAGGTCATGGAAGAAGCGGTTGAGCGGGGGATCAAAGGAGTAAAATCGCACTCTGGTTTAACCGGCGGTGACGCTGTTCTATTACAAAAATATATTGAAAAAGGAAACTTTCTGTCAGGCAAAACCGTCCTTGACGCAGTGAGTAAAGCGGTAGCGACGAATGAAGTCAATGCAGCAATGGGAACTATTTGTGCTACACCGACTGCAGGGGCAGCTGGAGTGGTGCCTGGTACATTATTCGCAGTGAAAGAAAAACTAAACCCAACTAGAGAGGAAATGGTGGCATTTCTTTTTACAGCAGGAGCTTTTGGTTTTGTTGTTGCGAACAATGCTTCGATTTCAGGTGCAGCAGGCGGATGCCAAGCAGAGGTTGGTTCTGCTTCCGGAATGGCTGCAGCTGCTATCGTTGAAATGGCAGGCGGCACACCAGAGCAATGTGCAGAAGCAATGGCCATCACATTAAAAAATATGCTTGGTCTTGTCTGTGATCCTGTTGCCGGTCTTGTCGAAGTACCATGTGTAAAAAGAAATGCAATGGGAGCAGCCAATGCCATGGTGGCTGCAGATATGGCTTTAGCAGGTATAACAAGCAGAATACCATGTGATGAAGTTATTGATGCCATGTACAAAATAGGACAATCAATGCCGACCGCATTAAAAGAAACAGCACAGGGAGGGCTGGCGGCAACTCCGACAGGTCGTGAACTCGAAGCTAGGATCTTCGGTATTCCGCGCGTATAAAGTGAATCAATATCTAAAACAGCCAGTTACAATATTAAAGGGAATTGGGGAAGAGACGGCTGAAAGTTTAGCAGAAATGAAAATCTATACAGTCTTAGATTTATTAGAGTATTTTCCTTACCGTTATGAAGATTATCGGCTGCGCGAGCTTTCAGAGGTAAAACATGACGAGAAAATTACTGTAGAAGGGAAGGTTCATAGTGAACCTTCTCTTACATATTATGGCCGGAAGAAATCTAAGCTGATGATTAGAATGTTCGTCGGACAATATTTAATTAAAGTTGTGTTTTTTAACCAGCCTTATTTAAAGTCAAAAATCGTCATGAATGAAACCATTACGGTCACAGGTAAATGGGACGCCCATCGGCAAACGATTACGGCTAATGA
>JAPSKD010000472.1 GCA_031177865.1 Bacillus sp. (in: firmicutes)
CCGATTGTTAATATAAAAATCAACAAATTATTCTGTTTAGTCAAATAAACAACTCCAATCTTTAATAAAATGCCCACAAAAGATTTGGGGACATTTTTATTAAAATTTTCTTCCCTAAGAATTCAATGTTAACTTCTTCCGAAAGCTTATGCCTCCTCGTAAGAAAGGGATATTGAAAGGTCCCGATAGGCATTGATCTGGTTTTGAAGATCTGCAACTTTCTGCACTGCTCCAGCGATTGCATCTGCACCAGCAATCCAGGGAGACGGTGGCTCCTCCTGATTTACGATGGTGATTAAAGCCTTAGCAAGTTTGATAGGGTCTCCTTCCTGTTTTCCATTTTTTTCTTTCCAGAAAGCCTGGTATTGTGCATTACGCTCTGCGTAGTCATCGATAGATGGCTCAGCAAGGAATGTTGATTCTGGCTCCAAAAATTTGGTACGGAAGAAACCTGGTTCTACAATGGTGGTTTTTATTCCATATGGAGCTACATCCTGATGTAACGACTCCATAAAACCTTCAAGACCGAACTTCGAAGCACAGTAAGCCGCATTGTATTCAAATCCAGCTAATTTCCGCAAGAGAAGAGATTGAAATAATGTGTCCGGAACAAGCCTTACGCATCACAGGCAATAAGCAGCACCGATGTAATTTATTCTAGCGTGCTTCATTACACATAGCTAATACTTATATCAAATATCCTGATATGCTTGATAGGCATTTCTGAACTGTATATACTAAAACATGATAAAGGAGGAGTAATAGGTGGAATTAAGAGTTTTGCGCTATTTTCTTACTGTTGCAAGAGAAGGAAGCATTACAGGTGCGGCTGATTTTTTGCATCTTACACAGCCAACCTTATCAAGACAATTAAAAGTCCTTGAACAAGAGTTAGGAAAAAAACTATTCATTCGCAGTAGTCATAGTATCGTACTTACAGAAGAAGGAATGTTCCTGCGAAAAAGAGCAGAAGAAATCGTTGAGATGGTCGATAAATTAGAGGCAGAATTCAGTTCCATGGAAGAAACGATAAGTGGTGATGTTTATATAGGTGGCGGGGAAACAGATGCCATGAGGCAAATTGCACGGGTAGTAAAAGATCTACAGTTACGTTATCCAAGTATACGTTATCACCTCTACAGCGGAAACGAAGACGATGTGACGGATCGGCTTGACAAGGGATTGCTTGACTTTGGTATTTTAATTCAACCAGCTGATTTATCAAAATACAATTATATCAATATCCCTGCTAAAGATGTTTGGGGAGTTGTGATGAGGAAAGACAGTTCTCTTGCTTCCAAAGATACCATCCAATCAATGGATTTATTAACTGTTCCGCTAATCTGTTCACGACAGGCATTGAAACAGACATTTTCTAAGAATGAATTTGCGGATTGGTTTGGTGAAGATTTTGATAAATTAAACATCGTAACGACATACAATCTTGCCTATAATGCTGCCATTATGGTGGATGAGGGCATTGGTTATGCAGTAGTCCTTGATAAAATAGTGAATACTTCTAGTGACAGTAACCTTTGTTTTAGACCACTAGAGCCAAGACTTGAATCTGGTTTAAATATTGTTTGGAAAAAGCACCAGGTTTTTTCCGCTGCTGCTGATTTGTTTTTAAAAGAAATTCAGGTGAAATTTTCAAATCTTTGACCCGCCGGCATTATTCTTCCTATCGTAGTAGCTGTTTTAATAGTCATTTGAGGATTATTCGCTCATCATATAACGAATTAACATTTTAGAAAAGAATTAAAGTATCTTTTTAGAAGCATTCTATATTTTGTGTAGCGAACTTTTTACTAAACGATATTAAATCGAGGTGGATGAATAATGCCCAATGAAAACACAGACTCACCTAATAAAATTAAATATAGTATTTGGAATACACGAACGGACGAACCTATCCCTGAAATTAAAGATAAAATCGTTGAATCCATTGACAAACCGATCTTTAAATCAAAAACCACAGACAATCGTGATTAATTAAATAAATTGTTATATAAGCGACAAGTTAAGCTCTCTTCACTAGCTTCTTTTTTAAAAGCTCTTTTCGTAAAGATTGTTGTTTTTAAGTAAGAGGAGGGTCAATTTACTTTTTATGGTATTATAAATATATGAAAAGGCTTGTTCCATTAAATGGATAGGATTGTTGAACAAGAATATAGAAACAAAATTACAAAGGTGGATTAGAAATGATTGGTTTACTTAATCTTGGCAGCCTCGTGCTTGGACTAATTGCCTTGATACTTCCTGTTGTTAATCTTATGCGATACAAAAAACATAGCCATAGGAATTGGGTCAGTCTTTCCATTATGAGCATCAGTGCTTGTGCTATTTCACTATGTTTCCAGATTTTCTATAACTATCATCTGGTAAAGATCGAGGATTGGTCTGCTCTTATGGACATAACGGGTGCTGTGGTGTACGTCGCAGCAACTCTTTTCATCGTAACAATCATATTAAATGCAATTACTCTGATTGTATATCGTGACAGAACAGCAAATTAGAATGTCAAAGTTTGTTAGGTAGAAATGTATTGAAGATTGTAAGAGGGAGTGGCCTTTAATGGAACCAAGTTTACTCCTAATCCTTTATTTTCCTAATTTTATTCCATTTAATTCGTTAACAATAATCTTGGGAT
>JAPSKD010000473.1 GCA_031177865.1 Bacillus sp. (in: firmicutes)
TGCTTATTTTGTCTTGAAAAAAGTCAAAAAGTAATAAAAAAAGGCTGGCCGAAACGGCAAGCCTTTTAATGTGATATCTGCAAGCTTCAGCGCTGGTTAACGTGCTGAGGCTTTAATGCGTATAAGGAGGTTGTTCCTCTTTATTAGGGTCGTCATGTGTCGGGTGGGCCCCTTCCATTTGACGAGGAATATCCTGATGAAAGGTTTTATTCTCATAATTAAAGTTGCTATAATAACGCTGCCCTTCTTGCCAAGGGGTGCTTTTGTTTTGAACAGGCTCGTCTTTACGAATGGGAGATCCAAAAGGGCCATCTGGGAATTCCTCTGCAGTCAGAAAGTTCTTCCGTTTTTCAACATTAGAGAGGTCAAAATAGCTTCTTGATTTTTTATCGGGCATACATCACTCACTCCTTTTTATTAATCTAGCTCCAGCGCCTAGGGGCTCGGGGTCATAAGCTTGTCTAGTTGCGGCTCCTTGGCACTCGAGGAATAAGCCACCCCATGAAGAAGGCAAAGAACGCCTTCTTGCATGGTTCGTCTTATTCCTTCGTCCCAGGACAGTCGCCTCCACATCTCTAACAATCCGTCAAGAAGGTTAAAGAGCCAACCTTCCTGCCGGGTCGTCTTATGCCCGTCGCCCAGAGGAAAAAATGAACTACTTTTTTCCCTGTGCAAGGCGCTTCCGCCTTTTGTTTAGTATGTAAAAAGGGATGATAAAAAATTATATTAATTCTAATAAAAAGGAACGTAACTCTTCGGCGTCCTCTTCATTTAGTTGGAAAGCGTATTCTAAATATCCTTCTTCTTTCAAGTCATCTTCACCAATGATGGCAAAGCGATTCCCCTGTAAATCAAGTACAAGATGTTTTCCATAATGACGATCGGTTTTAACAATCGCCAAATCAAATCGCTGGTTGTCACCAACAAAACTTACAAATCGTGTCTTTGTATCTTCTGTATCATCATATAAGAAAAAACGTTCTTTCATGTAATGTGCTCCTTTAGTTAAATTCTTCACCCTCTTTATATTACCAAATAATCAGGAAGTGGGGGAATATTTGGCGGTAATGGAATATTGCTAAAAATTTACTGAAAGAAAAAACGGATTCTGTCAAATTGTGTTACAATATACTTATTATTGTCGTATGTGTTTCTACAGAGGGATGGAATCGATGTCGCCACAAATGAAATACGTGCCTGGGAACTGCTTACTCGAGGCCCAAAAGGGACTGCTTTAGAAGCTCCTTTACAGCTTTTTTTTCTATTGCAAGACAAACTGGTCGGTTATACGAATTAGAGATGATTGTCTTAGAAAAAATTCTCCAGCAAGTAAAAGCAGATTACAATCACCGTTCGGTGACCTCAAAAGTAATTTGTTTCGGGGATATTCCCCTATATTTTTGTGAGTAACTTTTTCAAATCACTGGTAAATTTAATATTCCCTAGCGTTAAAGGAGTACAATTAACAAATATATCTTGTCGGCAGCGAGCCATACTGGAGCGGGTTATGCAAGCTTAAATACCATAAATGAACTTATGCCTGACATAATAAAGATTGATTGTTCCGTGATAGAAAATATCGATAAAAACTCCGTAAAGGAGTCAATGTTAAAGGGATTACTTCTTGTTGCGAAGGAGGCAGGTTCTTTAGTGGTGGCCGAAGGTATTGAAAACCAAGAAGAAGCGTCCGTATTAACAAGAAATAATGTTGACCTAGCACAAGGTTTATGCCCGTCCATCCATGTTTTTTGATGAAATTGCAACATAAGTGATTATTAATGAGGAAGTGGATGAAATGTATTTTGTAGACCGCGAAAAGTTGGAGGAAACATTGGTGTTTCTAGAAAATCAAATCAGCCTATTTTCTAATCAGAAACAATGGTCATCTCCGATAGAAAAAGCAGCGTTAGAACGGATTACGCACCTAATGATTGAATCAGTGTTAGATGTGGGTAACGCAATGATAGATGGATTTATTATGAGAGACCCTGGCAGTTATGAAGATATCATTGAGATATTAATCGATGAAAAGGTTGTTACTGAGGAAACAGGTAAAAGTTTAAAAACACTTATCCAGTATCGAAAGGTACTTGTCCAATCGTATACCGAGATTGATCATAAGGAACTTCTTAATCAGTTCACTAGCCGAATTAAAGATTTAGCTTTATTCCCAAACAATGTCCGAGACTATCTTGAAAATGAACTTGGGCCTGTATCGGCATTTATTTAATATTTATGACTGACCGCGTTTGCGGTCCTTTTTATTTATGAGATAAGATAGTATATAGGAGTGATCAACATGAAAAAGTATAAAGGTTATTTAATTGATCTCGATGGAACGATGTATAAAGGATCAGAAAAAATTGAAGCAGCAGGAGATTTTGTAAAAAAACTAAGGGAAAAGGGCATTCCTTATTTATTTGTAACCAATAATTCATCACGTACACCTGCCCAAGTTGCTCAAAAGTTAAATGATTTTGATATTCCTGCTGAAGAAAAGCTAGTTTTTACAACGAGTCAGGCGACTGCAAATTATATCTATAGCCAAAAGCAGGATGCATCAGTCTATGTAATAGGTGAGGAAGGTCTTCGTATAGCTATGGAGGAAAAGAAATTCACATTTGC
>JAPSKD010000112.1 GCA_031177865.1 Bacillus sp. (in: firmicutes)
TCCTGACATGTAAATGGGACCAATAGATATCTTCGCCAGCTCTGGCATTATGGGTCAGATAATATTCCCCATCTTCCTCAAACAAGGCATTATGACCAGTCCCCAGCCATCCATCGCTATTTTCAAATTGATAAGCTCCTACTAATTTATTCCCAGTATTGAAGGATTCATCAGTTGTATCAATCATTTCGTTGCCATTATAGTCCTCATACGGTCCCGTTATATTTTTCGACCTAGCTGTCCGGACATTATATGTATCCTCCAGCCACTCATAAGATACAGTTAAGTAATAATAACCGGTATTACGGTTATGGATAATTTCAGGTCCTTCTATGCCGTAATTCATATTTTTCCTTTGCGCCACTAACGTACCCTCATCATTAGGATTGACTAGTTTTCCGGTGTTAGAATCAACCTTTGTGATAAAAATACCGCCAAAATAGGAGCCATATATCATCCAGGCCTGGCTTTGTTCATCCAATACGATATCCGGATCGATTGCATTTACCGTGTGTTCATCGCCCTCTTGGGTTTTAAATAAAGCACCTTCGTCTTTCCATGGCCCCTTAATAGAGTCACTTACCGCCACACCAATATATGAGTTCCTTTTTCCAACCGAGGAAACAGAGTAGTATAAATAATATTTATCATTCATTTTCACCACTTCTGGAGCCCAAAAGGTTGTTCCTTTGGTCCATTCCCACGCCTCCGGAGATACTTGTTCGAACACACGGCCAACAAACTCCCATTTAATTAAATCCTTAGACTTTCTAATTTGGATTCCAGGCTTTGGCGGGGCCCCTACCATGTAGTCTGTGGAAAACGCATAATACCAGCCATCTACTTTAATAATCGAAGCATCATGGGTAAAATTGGTGGTCCAATCCTTTTCCTTATAAAGGATATCACTGTTGACATTTTGTACCGGCTTGTCGGCCGGCGCTGCTGGTAATGTAACTCCAGACAAATTGCCTGTTTTAGGTATAGCAAGAGTCATAACAAGCCATGCTCCTATGATTAACACTATTAAAATGACGATCCCAACTAAAGAAATTTTTGTTTTAAGTTTCATTGACAGACTCCCAAGGTATGTGAGTATTTTTAATCAAGGTTGTGTTAAAGCTAAATGTTGATTTTGCAACTCTGTTGATTGGAGCGGAAGGCACGAAGACTCCTGCGGGAGTACGGGGCTGGGGAGACCCCACTTATCTCCTAGCGCCGAGGAGGCTCCCCGGCACGCCCTAAGGTGCGCGAAGTGCCTGGAGTGAAAATCAACAGGCATATATAACACAACCTTAAACAAAAAGCACTTATCATCCAGTAACTCTGATAAGTGCTTTTTCATTTCTCTATTAACTTCTAAATTGTTGAGCCAAAAAAATGCACATGCATTTGATTTAGTTTTATTAACCTTTTACCCCTGAAATCGCAATAGATTCGATGATTTGTTTTTGGAAGATGATGAAAACAATCAACATCGGTAATAACGCTACAACAGATGCGGCCATGATAAGTGGATAATCACTTTGGATCGCATAGGAAGCATTAAAGTTTGCAATTACAAGCTGAAGTGTCTGCTTCTCTGGTGAGTTCAGATAAAGAATCGGTCCTAGGTAATCATTCCAAATCCCCATAAACCATAAAATTAACTGCGCTGCTACCGCAGGTTTAATTAACGGGAAGATGATTTTGTAAAAGATTTGGAAATAAGAACATCCATCAATCTTTGCAGCTTCAATGATTGAGTTAGGAATACTAGTTAAAAACTGTCGTAAAAAGAAAATCATAAAAATATTTCCGAAAAATCCAGGGACGATTAATGGCAGTAACGTATCAACCCATCCTATGGAAGAGAACATGATGAACTGCGGAATCATTAGCACTGGATAGGGAATCATAACCGATGCAAATAACATCATGAAGATTTTATTTTTGCCATTGAAATGCAGCTTCGAGAATGCAAATGCCGCCAAACTTGAAGTAAATGTACCAATCACGGTTACCGACACTGCTACTATTAAGCTATTGCTAATACCTGAAAGCAGCGGTCCCATAGACCAAATTTCAGAATACTTAGCAAACGAAATCGTTTCTGGAATCCACACTGGAGGCAATGCAAAAACATCCTCCCGTGTCTTGATTGAAGTCGAGAACATCCATAACAAAGGTGCTACCATGAAGATTGCTCCAATGCTTAGGAAAACAAATACAACGGAATCGGTAATTCTATTTTTCTTCTTTTCAGACATAGGTTCTGCTTTAGCTGACTTTTTGTTTGCAACTGCAACTTCCATTTTATACGCTCCTCTCTATTACTCTCTTACTTTACGGTTATTAATCCAGTTCGAAGGAATTTTTCTCGTTTATCTTAAATTGGATTAAAGTAATAATGAAGATGAAAAGTCCTAATACTAACGCCATTGCAGATGCATAACCTAATTGGAAGTTACCAAATGCTTTTTGCCAAATATAAAACACCACTGATGCTGAACTATATTCAGGACCACCTGTTGGAGTCATTACGTTAATTTCAGTGAAAATCTGGGCCCCGCCAATAATGTTGGTTACGATGATAAAGAATGTAACTGGTTTTACCATTGGAAGAGTGATATACCAAAATGTTTTGAAAGCGTTAGCTCCATCCAATTTTGCTGCTTCATAAAATGATTTAGGTACACTTTGAAGCGCTGCTAAGTATAGAAGCATTGTATAACCTAATCCCTTCCATACTGCCATGATAATCAAGGCTGGTTTTACCGTAGAAGTATTTTGCAGCCAGTTTGGTCCTTCAATCCCAAAGATAGCTAAAAATTGATTGACTAATCCGTAATCCCCATTATAAGCCCATTGCCATAGGATGGAGATCGCAGCGATAGAAGAAATAACCGGAATATAGTATAGAACCCTAAATGTATTGGTTCCAGGAATCCCGCGATTTAACGCTAAAGCAAGTAATAACGCTAATACAATACCGATTGGAATACCCAGCATCATATAAATTGTGTTAAACATTGACTTATAGAAGTACTCGTCTTGGAATACGTTTTTGAAATTCTCCAACCCAATAAAGGTCATTGACCCAAGGCCGTCCCAGTTTGTAAAGGCACCATATATGGAATAAATAAGCGGAACCATTGCGAATATAAGGAATCCTATGACAGGTGCTGCAATAAATAAATAGGCATATCTTTGCTCTGTACGATACAGTTTGGATGTCGCTTTCATCTTCCCTCACCCTTTCAAAAGCTATAATTATGACACATTTCCCTTTTTCTAAATTTCTTTTAACCAAAAAATTTAGATAAAAGGAATAAATGGTGCTAGTAGTTTTCAAGAAAACTAGCACCATTTACACTGTGTCAAAGTTCAGTTTGTTGCTTATTTCTTAGCTTGTTTTTCTTGCGCGATTGCTGCATCTAGTAATTTTTGCATCTTAGGCTGTGCTTCTTTTACATATTCTTCTGCTGTCATCTTACCATCAAGAACTGGCTGGATGTTTTTGAAGAATTCATCATACCATTCAGCTGTGTAAGTTTTTTCAGCTGGGAATCCACGACCGTAATCGTTAATAATATCTAAGAATTCTTGTTTGTTTTCCGGCTTAATTGATGTGTCCGCTGCCCATTTTTCAGCAACTGTTACACTGTTTGGTAATTGAACTTGAGCATCTACTAATGCTTGGTTACCTTCTTGGTCAGCAGATAGGTATAATGCTAACTCAGCTGCTGCTTCCGCATTCTTAGTTGTAGCTCCTACACCAATACCTAGAGATCCAATCCATGCAGCAGGTTTACCTGTTTTACCTGCAGGCCATGGAATTAAGTCATATTCAAACTTTAATTGTTCTGCATATGTTGCCATATCCCAAGGACCAACAGGGAAGAAAGCCAATTCGCCTTTCATCCATCTTTGGTAAGTATCAAGTGTTTGCGCTTCTGCAATAGAAGGAGTGATTTTGTATTTATTTTGTTGATCTGCAAACCATTGTACTGCTTCAGCAAATTCAGGAGTATCAATTGTTACTTTTGTGCCAGTTTCATCAATCCAGTCTGCACCATTACTCCAAGCAATTGGCTGCAATGCCCATTGAATGTTAAACCCAGCACCAAATTGATCACTTTTTCCATCGCCGTCTTTATCTTTTGTTAATTGTTGTGCTACATTAATGAATTCATCCAACGTATAAGGTTTATCTTTGTCAGGAAGTGGAATTCCTGCTTCTTCAAACATTGTTTTATTGTAACCTAACGCGAATGGTCCTAAGTCTTTTGGCAATCCGTAAATTGCACCTTGTCCTAGAGTTTCGCCATCGAAACGATACTTAGCAACACCTTTTTCCCAAATATCTTCGATGTTTACATTTTCTGAACCTTCAACATACTCAGTAATATCTTTTAGTACACCAGAGTTTACATATGCTTTAACCTGAGCTGGGTTATAGAAGAATACATCAGGGATCTTCTTACCAGCAATTGCTGCTTTTAACTTTGTATCATATTGATCTGGAGCAACTTGAACCAATGTCACTTTCACATCAGGATGTGATTCCTCAAAGCGTTTTACAGTTGCTTCATAGGCTTTCAATTCTTGAGGCTGGCCTCTGAACATAAATGTAATAGCTGTTTTTCCATCTTTTGTTTTTCCTGATGACTCTGAGCTATTTGAGCAACCAGCAAGGATGGAACCGATAATCATAATAGTAAGTAGAATCAATGAACCTAGCTTTTTTGTTGATTTCGACAAGGTAATCCCTCCAAAACTATTTTAATAGTAAAACAATTTCGTGAAAACTTTTGAAAACGCAACCATAATCTAATAAAATGTAATTAAGTAATAGCTGTTTCGTTTTAATCGATTTGTGCATTGTACGTACATGTTAGGCGACTACATAAAAATCCCTCCTGAATATTCTTCCGCCGTAACCTTTTGCACTTAACTGAAGGCATTATAATTACGTTTCTCATATTACTTATAAAACTATGAAAGCGTATTCCCTACACTTAAAATAGTAATATACCTGTTCGTACATGTCAATCATGTTTTAATAAATTTTTTACTTATGTACGTACGTGTTTTTAAGGTATAATAGTTATTGTATAATAAAAACATAGTAATCTCTTTTATTCTATAGTCCAATATTTCGACGGTTATACGCATACGTAATTATAGAAAGTGGTGATACAATGGCGCAAAAAACCAAGTACAATATGGTGAAAGAAAAGATAACGGATTGGATCACCAGTGGCAAGGTTAAGCCTGGTGAAAAAATTTACTCTGAAAATGAACTTGTTAAAATGTTCGGTGTCAGCAGGCATACAGTTCGACAGGCAGTTGGAGATTTAGTACATGAGGGATGGCTTTATAGGGAGCAAGGAGCCGGAACCTTTTGTTCGTTTAAACAGGAAGAAGTTGAGCAAACTGCTCTGTCTCCTCAAACGAATGGCAAAAATATCGGAGTAATAACAACCTATATTTCCGACTATATTTTCCCTTCTATTATTAGAGGAATTGAATCCTACCTAACAGCCGAAGGTTATTCGTTAACGTTTGCATGTACGGATAACGACATCGAAAAGGAAAAACAATGCTTACAAACCATGTTAAACAGAAATATCGATGGTCTTATCGTTGAACCGACAAAAAGTAGCATTTATAATCCTAACATTCATTACTATTTGGAACTAGAACAGCATAACATTCCATATTTAATGATTAATCAGTTTTATCCACAGTTAGCCCCTCCACATATTATCGTCAATGATGAACACGGAGGCTATATTGCTACTGAACATTTAATTAAGCTTGGTCATCGCAAGATTATCGGATTATTTAAAACCGACGATCTCCAAGGAGTTAACCGTATGCAAGGCTTTATCCGTGCATTCCGGGAACACGGGATTGCTTTCTTCCCAGACATGGTTATCTCCTACTCAACCGAGGACATGAACGAAAAAATCAAGGATCAACTAAACAAGTTTTATTCATCAGATGATAAGCCGACAGCAATTGTTTGTTACAATGACCAGTTAGCTCTGATGGTTGTTGATGTATTAAGAAATTATCAAATAAGTGTCCCAGAAGATGTTTCAATTGTTGGTTATGATGACTCGTTTCTAGCTGAGGCTTTTGAAGTGAAGTTAACATCTGTCGCCCATCCTAAAATGGATATGGGGATTGAAGCGGCGAAGAGGATCGTTTCAGCGGTAGAAGGAAAGGACAATAATCCTCAGTCTATTATTTATGAACCTGAGTTGGTAGTGAGAAATTCTACTGCTCCGGTAAAATGCGCAGATTTGGTTATTCAAGAATAATAGTGTTAGCGACTTTCAAATTTTGTTAAGGCTTTCACTATTAGGGCGATTTTTTATATGGCGAACAAAAAAACACACTTAAATTGTGTGTTTTTTTGTTTCCATTTTTGAATAGCCTGACAAGAGAAGCTCTATATTATGTTAAAGATCCGATTACGAGACTACTAACAATCAATACAACTTTAGCAAAATAGAAGAGTGAGGGGCTAAGGTTTGTTCAATTCCATCTATTACCAAGCCGATTTCTTCATGTTTCCACAAATCTCTAGCTTGAAGTCCTTTTGATAGACCTACCTGATCTAGTGATACTTTTATCGCAGCACTTTCCTCACCTGCATTGAAAAGGGCAATATAAGTATGACCTTCGCTATTATTTGCAGCCCAAACAATCCTGTCACCATTTCGTTCAATCAGGCGATTGCCGTAACTTGTTTGATTTACTTCAAGTACCTCTTTATTCGTAAGTAAGGATAACGTCCATTCATCATTATCACGGAGTTCACCGCCAAACATAAGCGGAGACCGGAAAATTGCCCACAATGTCAACATCGTAACCTGCTCATCTTTAGTAAATCTAGTCCAGCGGTCCCCGCCGCCTCCATCAACAGAGCGGAGTCCGATATGGCCTAACGGCAGCATATCACAATCTGGCCAATGACCAGGTCCAACATGTTCGTACCACTTCTCACATCTTTCAAACATGCCATATAGCAGACTCCAGTGATCCCAAAAATCATCCGTCATTCTCCACATATTGGCATTTCCCTTTAAATCTTCCGCATATTCCAAAGGTGCAGGACCTGGAGATAGACTCAGAACCATATCCCTTCCACACCGGTCGATTGCATTTCGAATGAGCTCGATCTCAGCCTTATGAAAATAATAGAGTCTTGAAGCAGCAATGTCATCGACTTTAACAAAGTCTACTCCCCACTCAGCATACAATTGAAACAAGGAATTGTAGTACTCCTCTGCCCCTTCTTTTTGGGGATCAATTCCATACATATCGGTATTCCAAGGACAAATAGAATTGGGATGTGCAATATCTCTAGCCCTTATATTCGTACCTAATAAAGGGGTATTGTTATGAACAGCCTGCCGCGGGATTCCGCGCATGATGTGGATACCGAATTTTAACCCAAGATTATGTACATAATCTGCTAATGGTTTAAAACCTTCCCCATTTGCAGCAGAAGGAAAGCGATTCACCGCTGGTATTAATCTTGAGTATTCATCCATCTCAAGGGGTACAAAAGGACGATACGCCGAGGAAACAGCACCTGCTTCGTACCATTGGATATCAACGATAACGTATTCCCAACCATAAGGCTTAAGGTGCTCTGCTATATAGTCAGCATTTCCTTTTACTTCGTCTTCTGTGACGGTTGCTCCATAGCAATCCCAACTATTCCATCCCATTGGGGGGGTTTTAGCAAAAGTGTGGTGTTTCATTTTTGTTGTTCCTCCCTTCAATTTATATGACGCTATGTCTTAATAATACGGAACAAGCACAGCGTCTACAATAACTTTTTCTGAATTGTTCGTACAATTTGATTTACTCGTTTGGATGGTATTAAATGTCTTTATCTAAAATATTGATTATGGATAGAAGATGATCAATGACTGCTAATGGTTTATGGCCGGTATCTGGCAGTCTTTTTCGGTGGTTATACCAAATTGCCTGCCAACCTGCCTCCATCGGTGCCACTACATCGTTGGGCCAGGAGTCCCCAATATACAGGATCTCACTTGGTATCATGTTGACTTTTTGTGCCACATGATGAAATATTTGTTTGTTTGGTTTTGCCACTCCCACTTCATCAGAAATGAAGATGTGATCTCCAGAAACGTAACTTGTAAGGCCAAGTGAGTTTATTTTATTAAACTGATGTTTTACTGGACCATTTGTAATGATACCAACAAGTTTACCCTTAGCTTTTATAACGTTTATTAGTTCCGGAACCTCCGTAAATAACTGGAGGTTGTCCAAGTTCAACTCATATTCGGCTTGGAAATCACTTGCCTGTTCATTTGTAATGCCCTTTTGAAAATATTCTAATGCCATGACAATTCTAGCTATTCGGAGTTCTTCTAACGTCAACTCGTGATTACTATATTTTTTCCATAGCAAATCGCTGAAGTCCCTAAATTTTTTGTACAATGACTCAACATCCATTTGCTCATAAAGATCAGGAAATGAGTCTTTAAACGCTTTCGAAAAAGGATGTAGGTGGTCATGTAATGTATCATCTAAGTCAAAGAAAATTGCTTTGATCGCCATTCTGTCCTCCTAAAAAACAATTTTACCCATGCACTTGTACTTCTTTTTTAAAAAGTTGTATGGTATTTTAATAGTACTACTAGAAAATAAGATATATGGAGAGCTAACATGAAGCAATTATTCAAAATCCTTGAATTTGTAACAGCCTTTTTCCAATTAAATCTCCTATGGCTTTTATTTTGCCTGCCGGTCATTACGATTTTCCCCGCCACTGTGGCAATGTTCTGCGTGATCCGCCAGTGGGTATTACATAAAGACTATAGTGTTTTTCGGAATTTTTTCCAATACTTTAAAGAAAACTTTAAACAAAGTTTGATCTTAGGGATTATCTGGATTGTTTTCGCTGGACTGTTCTTCCTTAATTTTATGTTATTGAAAAACTTTGCCTCATTCCAGTACATACTTTTAGCTGTTTTAACTTTAATTGGATTAGTCATGCTTTTCATCACCATTTTTATTTTTCCAACCATTGCAAATTACAATGTTAATTGGACGACCGCAATCAAGAACTCTCTTTTCTTTTCAATCAGATATATACTAGTTACACTGTCTCTTATTGTCTTACTCATCCTAACGATATTAATCCTATTCACCTGGAAGATTACCTTCATGTTTATCTTCTGTGTATACGCTTATTGTAACTATCATTTATGTAACCTCGTATTCGAAAAAATCCAACGACTCCAAACAACACAACAATAAAAGCAGCATAAAATGGATACCGCCAACGGCAGTATCCATTTTCTATTTGTAACTTCTATCTAATTCGGGACTGTCCACCTGAGGTGGACAGTGTCCACGAGCAGTGAACACCTTTTAGGTGTCACCTAGGTGACAGGCACCATTATTCATTTAGGTATGCCCATGCATATTGGGCGTAGAGTTCTGCGCCTGTTGCGAGGGCGTCTTCGTCAATGTTGAATTTGCCGTGGTGATGAGCCCATTCTGTGCCTTTTTCAGGATTGCCGCTGCCGACTAGGGCGAAGCAGCCTGGTGCATGGTCGAGATATTCACTGAAGTCTTCGCCGCCCATGGTTGGTTTTTCGTTATAAACCACATCATCCCCAAATGCTTCTTCGGCAACTTTTTGAACTAGGTTTGCACTGTATCCATCGTTAAGTACCGCTTTGGTTCCACGAATATATTCAACCTTTGCGGTTGCACCGTAAATCGCAGCTACCTGGTCAGCGTAATGCTGGAGCTGAGTTTCGATATGTTCTCTCGTTTCAGGGTGGAAACAGCGTACTGTTCCTTCTATTACTGCATTTTCAGCTATTACATTGAACCTTGTACCGACAATCATTTTTCCTATCGTCAGAACAGCTGGATGCTGCGCATCAATGGTTCTAGATACAACGGTTTGTACATTCATGACGAAGGATGAGGCTACGATAGCAGCATCAATACATGCATGCGGCATGGCTCCATGCCCGCCTCTGCCCTTGAACGTAACTTTAAATAAATCTGCTGATGCAAAGGATGGTCCAGTGGTACATGATACTTTGTGCGTTGGCATTTGAGACCAAATGTGGATTCCAAAGACGTTATCCACTCCTTCCATTGCACCTTGTTTCACCAACGCTTTTGCTCCTTCTGCTACTTCTTCAGCCGGCTGGAATAATAAGCGTACATTACCTGGTAATTCCTCTTTTATTTCATTTAGAGCTTTAGCCGCGATTAATAACATGGCTGTGTGTGCGTCGTGTCCGCAGGCATGCATTTTGCCATCTTCTTTTGAAGCATATGGCAGATCCTGGTTCAATTCTTCTACCTGCAATGCATCCATGTCTCCCCGTAAAGCAACCGTTTTACCAGGTCTTCCCCCTTGAATTTCAGCAATTACCCCAGTAGGTTCAGTCTTTCTGTATATGATTCCCAAATGATTAAGATACTGGCAGACAAATTCAGTAGTTTTATATTCCTCCCAGGATACTTCCGGTTCAGAATGCAGCCTTCTTCGTAATTGTGTTAGTTCTTCACTATACGTGTTGATTGCTTCTTTAATTTTAGAGTGAATCATACTTATTCCGCCTCCGTCAACTTTTTAGCTGCTTCATATAGAACCTGAACAGCATGTGCTATATGTCTTGAGTCGGACCATTCTTCCGGACAATGACTTAATCCATCTTTACTCGGAATAAACAGCATACCTACATTCGTAAAATCAGAAAAGACCATGGCGTCGTGACCCGCGCCGCTGTTAATCGAACACTTAGGAATACCTAGCTCCCTGCTCTTTCTTTTTAACAAAGAGACAATATCCTTGTTCATCTCTTTTGGTTGTATATATAAAAGCTGCTCAACAATAACTTCAATACCTGTTTCGCTATATGAAACTGCTAAGTCTTTCACTTTTTGGATCACATTCAAAACATTTTCTTCCTTACCTGAACGGATGTCCACTGTAAATACTGTCCTATCAGGAATGACATTCGCTCCATTTGGGAATACATTTAATCGTCCAGTAGTAACGACCGTTCCTTCCCCTTCCGATTCGGCAAGGTCTGGGAATTGTGCAATCATCTTAGCTGCAGTGACTAATGCATCGGCTCTACGATCCATCGGTGTGGTACCTGCATGTCCAGCTTGCCCCTTTACCGTTACTTCTAATTGAGTCAAACCAACAATCGCTTCAACGACTCCAATAGGGATACCTTTTTCTTCAAGGATCGGTCCTTGTTCAATATGCAATTCCAGGTATGCCTTCATGGTTTTTGGATCTCTTTTTTTCGGAAGAGATGGATTGAGCCCGATTTTCTTCATCGCCTCAACTGCGTAAATGCCATCTTTATCTTTTAGATTTTTAAAATCTTCCTCTTTCAATAAGCCAACGATTCCACGAGAGCCCATCAGTCCGCCGCCAAATCGTGAACCTTCTTCTTCCACTAGAGCAATCACTTCTAAAGGATATTTTGGTGTTAACTTGTTTTCTGCAAAAAGTGCCGCGACTTCAAGTCCTGCCACAACTCCAGCAGGTCCATCATAAGATCCGCCATTTGGAACTGAATCAAAATGGGAACCAATAAGAACACTTGGAGCGTCCTTTAACGTTCCCTCAAGCTTTCCAAAAATATTGCCAAACCCATCTTCACGAACGATAAGACCATATTCCTTCATTTTCCCTTTTATATACTGACGTGCCTGCAAATCCTCACGACTATATGTAAGCCGGGTAGTACCTTTACCCGGTGTAGCGGTAAAGGTACTCAATGTATCTATATGGCTTTCAATTCTAGCCTGAACAAGATCTAAATTTGTTTCCACTTTTGTTTCCATATACTCCAATCCCTTCTTACAAGAATCCTACAAAGATACCGGCTAGTATGACCGACACCATTGTAACGGTAATGAATCCTCCGACAAGCATAGGAGGCAGCATATTGCTGGTCAGCATCTCTCTTTCTTTTTCATCTTCTGTTAAGGATTTAATGACTTCGTTTGTGATAATGTAATCGGCTGGAAATCCATATAAAGCTGTCAGCGAAACAGCGAAAGCCATTTCTTTGCTTACTTTTAAAATCTTTCCGGCAATAAATGAGAAAATATACATCCCGATTACCGCTAGTACGATCGTTCCGACAAGCGGATAAATAATCTCAAGCATCATGCTTGGTGTTGCTTGTTTTAAACCGTCAAAAATAAAGAGCATGAGAGCCATGATGGCAAATCCGAAACCATTCGCCTTTTGTAAAACCTGCTTTTCAAGGAATCCAACACTTGTTGCGATAACTCCAAACAATAAGCAAAGAACAAACGGGCTAACTGTAACAACTGGAGCTAATAGCGTTGAAGTTTGATAGGCTAGGAATGCAACCAATGATAGCCTTAAAAATTTAAAGAAGTCTGTATTATATTTCTCTGGCATATTTTTAAAAAGTTTTAGCTCAGGCTTTACAACCGCTGACGCAGCCGCCACTTCTTCTGCGGCCTTCCCCTGCGCTTTTACTGTAAGCTGCCCGCTGCGATATTGCTGAAGAAGTCTTTTTCCTTCTTTTTTTAAAACGATCGACGTAATCGGATATCCTGCAAATCCCTGGATGACATAAATCACGATGGCAAATACAGATAATGAAGCTAGCCCTGCTTCCTTCGCACCTTCAGACATGATTAGGGCCGACACAACTCCACCTACTAAAGGAGGAATGGCTACAACTACTGTCTGATAGCCGAAAAGTAATGTTCCAATTCCAAATAATATTGCGATAATTCCTAAAATCCCTGAGAGAGCAATTACAATGGTTTTCCACTGATTCTTCAATTCTTGAAGGGATAACAAAGTTCCCATATTGGTAATTAATAAGTACATCATCATTGTCGCAACAACTGGCGGTACTCCTGCTAATGCTACGATGTCTAGCGGAAAGAATGTCCAATAACCTAGAAGGAACAGGACTGCGCAAACGAAAATAGAAGGTACCCAAGCCTTTGTTCGTACGGCAACTAAATCTCCAATAAATAAAATAAGCATAAGAATGACTAAAGCTAGCATCTGTGACATACAGAGTCCCTTCTTTCTGGTTAGATTTACAAAATTTTCGTCTTACGAAATATTTGTTATTACTAGAATAATAATATAATTATATTATTCAGTCAATTTAAATTATTAGAAATTTTAATGTAATCGTTTTCAATGCATTCCTTAGCTGAAAAATAAACATTTTGTTATTTTAGAAAATAATTTTATTATTCTAAAAGGAAAATAATATAAAAAAATACACTCTCATTCGAATTGAACGAGAGCGTATTTTGAGTTTTAGTTTTTCACGAATGGCACGAAAATTTTCTCGTACTGATAATCTCCATCTACTTCATTAATTTTAATAACCGAGGCGTTTTCTACCGGTTTGAAATTTTTTAAATCCTCTATTGGCCAATTCATCAGGAAGGTTAGAAGCATGTGGATAAAGGCTGCATGGGTGACAATCACAATATTTTCATAGCGCTGCTGCTTCCTCACACGTTCTACTACCGTATGCATGAACATCGTCGCACGCAAGTACACATCCGCAAGTGATTCTCCATTTTGAAAGCGAAAGTAAAATTGCCCCGCCGCTTTGAACTCCTTCTTCTTTTCAGGGGGACGATCGGCAAAATCATAAAGATTCCCCAGCTCCCACTCTCGTATTAATGGATTCTCGTAAAATGGAACGCTTTCTGGTAATACAGAATGAATGGCCTTAGCGGTTTGCATCGTTCTTAGATAAGGTGAACTGTACAAAACAGTCTTTGGGGTGACAATTGTTTTGAAAAATTCAGCGGTTACCTGAGCTTGTTTATGCCCCAGCTCCGTTAAACTATGCTGTGAATCATGGGTATGTGCCATCACTGTTTTATCCACATTATGCTCTGCTTCGCCATGACGGATGAGATAAATATTCAACCATTTCCAACCCCTTCTACTAGTCTATTACCTCTATTCTACTTCAGCCCGCTGCCCCATTACCTAGTAAACGTTCGACAACATTTTACAACCATAAAAAATACCACAGCTCCTAGAACTGTGGGTAGACGACAAACACTTTTACAAATTATTAAGGAACGTACGAATCACGTCAGCTCCCCCGATAAAGGTTCCAAATGAACCTCCGATGTTGGTAAGGATGATGACGAGCAGAACCCTTGTAAATTTATTCCGCCAAAAGCCCTTTAAAGAGAAAACGTCTTCCGATAATGTTTCAAAGTCTGCGACACTCGGGCGTTTGATATATGCTTGTACAATCCCCGAGACCCAGCCTGCCGCCAACAATGGATGTAAAGTTGTGATCGGCGCTGCCAAAAAGGCAGATAAGATCGCTAGTGGATGTCCCAAGGCAGCAGCAGCACCAATTGCCGCAGTGATTCCGGTCCAAAGTATCCAGCTAATCGCTTGATCCAT
This sequence comes from Bacillus sp. (in: firmicutes), assembly GCA_031177865.1. Classification (GTDB taxonomy): domain Bacteria; phylum Bacillota; class Bacilli; order Bacillales; family Cytobacillaceae; genus Neobacillus. The sequence continues at coordinate 14,468 of JAPSKD010000112.1, forward strand.
ACCAGCGGCCGGATTAAGAAAGAAAGTAAACGCAATAAGGGCCACAATCAGCAACGGGATTGCCCAACCGATGATTTGAGGTGTTTTAGATTTTGGTTTTGTTTTTGTTAAAGCTTGCAAGTCTTGGTCGGTATGAATTTCTTTCGTAATTC
>JAPSKD010000113.1 GCA_031177865.1 Bacillus sp. (in: firmicutes)
ATGAATGCAACACTAAAATAAAAACTTACACATTCTTTAATAGATTGAGTGAGTTCGTTAAGTAAATTAGTGTTATTGGAATTTGTTATTAATTTCTTTTCTGTAATCATTTTGTACTCCTACATACTTGATTCTTTTGTTAGGATTTTTTATACCAATGCATTATGCATTAATACGCAATTTTCACCCTAATACTATTGTACTAAAAAAGAATAGTAGATCGTAGCAATTATTGTAACAATTTGTAAAAACCTCTGTATTACATATGTAAAATAATTAGGTGGCTCAGATGATGCTTCATCAGAGGTCATGATTGAATTTTCTCGCAGGGCTAGAAAAGAAGTGATAACTAGTGTTGTTACAGCCACCTAACGGATGGCATACCAAAAATAGGTAATGCTATGGAACCAATTAATTGCGATTTGCCATAATCTGTATACCCTGTGATTACATTTACTCGCTCATTGTCAAATTTAATAATTTTTTCAGTAAACGGCCCAAAATTCTTAATCTTTACTTTATTGATATAAGTCATAACCTCTTCCCCTTCATTATTATGTTTATTTTACAATATATATATCAATTATGTTACATTGAAAGTTACATTGCGGTAGTTTAACAGCAGCACCCCAAATAGTTAAAAATTCACATGATTATATAGAGACTTTTAGGATTTAATTGTAAGAGAACATGTCTATATGTGTAATATCAATTCAAAACCAACTTTTTTCATCCTTTTTCCCACAAAACAAAAAACACCCACAAACATTGATGTATCAACATTTTCGAGTGTTCTATAGTTTCTTAATTTAACTCGTTTTTACCTAAATAAAAGTGACAGGCACCCCCTCTGGACAAATGTCCTTTTGAAGTGCCTGACACTTTGAACCTGAGGCAATATCATATTAACCGCTAGTTCGCTTAACTTAAGAGGAAGAGATTCAGGGAAATCATTCCTGTCCCCGTGTCCCACCCTCTCTCACTATTCTCCCGAGCTCGTCTGCTCCAAGTCCTTCTTCATGGATATTCATTTGAACGACTGTAATTTTGACTTCCCGATCTCCCATCACTGGTATCTGATATTCGGCAATTGGATTTTCCTTTGTATGATGGCCTTTGAACTTTGGATAGATTAGATACACTTGGCTACAATTATACCTAGCCGCATATGTGACCATTTGATATAGGTCCGCTTCTCGAACCGTTACTTTACTGTCTCGAAAAGGGTTCTTATATTTTGCGTCTACAATGACCTTAATTTGACCATTATTCGAAACTGTTATATCTGGTTTCAAACGATAGCCAACATTGGGAACAAGGTCTTTTTGTGGAGCCTCTTTTCTTACGACCCAACCTTCTGACCGGTCAAAATGGCCCTTGATGGCAGTAAAAACGGTTTGCTCAAACAATTTATGGACTGGCACAAGGAAGGTTAATGTAGTCGAATCTCCCTTCATCATTCCAGGCTGTCGTTTCAACGCAAAAGCCTTTGCTAATTCTACAATTGGCTTATAAGACTCATTTAATCGATTGAACCTCACCTTTTTGAAAGTATGCTCCGATAACCAAATCATCTGAACATCTTCTAAATAAATAAGCCCCTTCTTCAACAAAAACTTGTTTTCTTTCCGCTTTGTTACCTTTAATAATTGAGTAATAACTGTTTTAATAATTTGATTAATGAGCGTATTTTCCGTAAAGTGATCGTATTCGACTACATGGGTATGATGTAAGCCATGACTTGCTTTAATACTTTCGTTGAATAAAATTTTCCCTTTTATTAGCCCTGATTTCTCTACGATACTTTTATAATTTCGGTGAACATTACGGTTATATAAAGCTAGAAACCTTTTGATAAAGATTGAAACAAATATTTCCAAGATGTCACCATCGAAGTTTGCTACTGTCTGAGCATCAGGTATTTCTTTTACATTTATAAACCCAGAGTAAAATAACATGCGAAACAGTAATGCAATCGATTCTTTCTGTTCCTGCTTTTCATCCATTATACTCGTATATTGATATACTTTTGGCAGTATCTGGATCTGAAGGTTCTTTGTTGCTACAAAGCCAACATAGTGCTTCATGAGTAGTTTATTATCTGCTCTAAACAGCAAATGGTGTTTACCCCACAGCAGTTCTAATGACAGTACTTCTTCCACTTCATTTCCCGATAGCTCCACATCGGAATACCTGTCTTCGAAAATTGTAATCATTCGCTTGATATACATACGATTTAGGACCCTTCATAAATGTTAACGAGAGCTTGTTCAAATTCTGACGGTGCATCTCCTGATCTGCGATGATTTAAAAAGTGAATACTTCCTGTGTCATTAAAAAAGGAAGTTCCTACGACTTGCTTAATCGTATCGTAGTCATTGTAAAAATACTCACTGATCAAAGGTAAAACCTTGTAATACCACGTAAAAAATAAATCATCCACTGTTATCACACCCATGAAATAAGAATGACCAATTCGGTGGTCCCGGTCCAAACGTTCAGTAATAATTCCATTAACTGCATCTAGTAATTTCCCTAAGTGAACAGCGCCTACTTTCAATGCTACATCCAGATGCGCTTTCGAAAAAACATTACTGTCCGGTTCAAGCTCCGCAAAGCTAAAGCGCCTTCTTAGTGCCGTATCTAGCATGGCAATCGAACGATCAGCCGTATTCATCGTGCCAATAAGGTATAAATTACTGGGAAGCTTAAATGGTTTATTGGAATATGGTAGAGTGATTGACAGTGTTTCCCGTTTATCTTTTTCGATTAAAGTAATCAATTCTCCAAAAATCTTAGAAATATTACCACGATTAATTTCGTCAATAACCAAATAATAAGGAAGGTCTTTTGGCTCTTCCTGCTCTACCTCATTGTTAGACTCCACGAGCACCTGCACATCGGATATATCAAGTCGATTAAGCTCATAAATTGTTTTCATCGTTAAGTTTACCTGACCATTTTGTTCGTAGATGGAAACAGGTTCTTCAAATTCTTTAAGCCAAACCACATCCCGAGTATGGTGGTAATTCATGTTTGGGTTAAACTTATATTCACTTTTAATAATTCCAACATCACGTATGGTTGTCGGACTATCATAAATAAGAACAATGTCGCCCTCTTTCATTTCATTGACCAAGCTATTTAGACTATTCGCATCATTACTTGGATTAGGCGCATCGCCTCCACGCTCCGCTTTAAGTTTGTCAAAAAAGTCTTGTTTTGCGAAACCTTTGCTTAAGTCCTTGCCATACAACCACCCTACAGCAATAATGTTATTTTGTTTGCATTGTTCGTAAATATGAGACTCATCTCTTTGCCCTAAGGAAACTTTCCAAATTCGTGATCCTTCATTTACTAAATCGACATTACTATTATTTCGTAGGCTTTGTGTTGAGGCTGTTTCAACGATTCTTTTCAGTATGCCACTCTCCACTTTATATTGGAGCACTTGTTGATCCATATCTTCCTCAAACACCTGTGGTCGTATTCCTTCAATAAATTCTTCATACGAATAGGATTGGTGGAACGTAATAAACTTCACGCGTTTTTCTTTCTCAATCTCATTAAATGATTTAAATGCACCAAATTGATTTTGCTCAAAGGCCTCGATAATTCGTTGCGTCGCATAAGTTTTACCCGTGCCTGGTGGTCCATACAAGATAAGATTGGGATTAAAATTCAATAGCTTTGCATAGTGTTGGTAGTCTTCTAATTCGGCAATGATGTTTCCTTCATCGATCTCATCATCGCCTTGTTGCGGTTCATCAGGATCCTGTTGATTCGTATGATTATTTTTTTTCCGCCCGACGAGAACACTATCGTAGAAGCTTACTGGATTACTCACAACAAAGTAACCATCTTGCTCTAATCCTGAGATCACTTTTTCTAAATAATTTTTCTTTCGCGTCGATTCTTCTTTCGCAAACGTATGTAATTCTTTCAACGTATATCGTTCTTCCGGAGCATTTTTCGCTTCATAGATCTTCTGCAATGGACCATACTGATGAAATGCACCATCTTGGTATATATTGATATTCGTAATTTTCAGTCCAGCAGTTTTATCAATGAAAACGACAAGATCAAGGTCTTTTAAAAAAGTTAGTTCCTGATCAGAATAAGCTATATATATATTTCGTTCGTTTTCAAAGCGTAAATCTCTGATTTCTGGTGCAGCTTCATTAAAGGTTATTTCAAAAAAGCCACAACCGATAGTTGGCTTAGCGATTTTGTTTAATAAGTTTAGATCAAGATCAAAATATGGATATTTAATGAATTGCACATAAGGGACAGGCTCTTTAAAGGAACGAACTTCATCAAAAATTACTACTTCATTACTTTCTTTATGTATGTTATTAGGGACCTCTCCATATCTGCTGACCTGCCACAATCCAATAACCTTTGTGTTCACAATTGGAAATACATAGTCTCCTTGCTCAATGCCACCATACCATGAATTCCCTTTAGCTCCAGCCGCATAAAACTTCTTTTCAATTTGATCTGGCTTTGCTTTATCGAATTTCCCAAAAAAGACTCTCGACATTACCTTACACTCCTGTCATATATGTACTTGTTTCAATTTATTTCAAGGTTCAGGGACAATGTTCCTGTCCGAGGCCACTGAAAAAAATACCCTTTTTTATGACTCAATAGGATGTGTTTTTCAGGGACCTCTTCCTGTCCCTATGTCCCAGCATCAAGTGTATTATCTTTTATTGAACTTAAGTCTTCAAATGTACTATATGTTTCTCTTAATTCTCCCCCTACAGCTGCATCATAAAATAAATCTAGACCATAAATATCTACTTTTGCTCTTAATGAATCAACCACTTCAATCCATAAATCATTTAAAGCTACATCATACAAACCTATACCCGAACTTGCTACAAATTTAGATAAATAAATTACATCTCTTTTAGTTTGGGATGAAAGCTCCTGAATAGTTTGGATCAATACCGTGCTCATCCTTTCTCTCCCTGTCTGAAGCAATAATCCCCTCATGAGGTAATCCTAACTCTTGTAAATAAAGTTCAAAATTAGTAAATGGTACAACCTCATGATTTTCTTCAGTGACACTTTGTAATTCCTTCTTTCTTTCGGACATATATATATCCCTCTATTATACTTAATATAATTTTACCATTTCTTATGACCGAAGACTCACTACAATCTGAATAATTAGAGTGAAAATATCGTTTGAAATCAATAGATATTCACTATTCTATAAGGAAGACCTTGTTTGAAAAATGTGAAAAACAATTTCAATCCCTACCTTTTCTACCCTATTTCCCAAAAATCAAAAAACACTCACAAACATTGATATATCAACATTTGTGAGTGTTCTTTCTTTTCTTAATTCAACTCATTTTCACTTAAATTTACCGGTGGTCGGGGTCGAACCGACACTCCCGAAGGAACACGATTTTGAGTCGACTTCGCTTGTCAATCTTTCAGAATCGTTAACTAATCAAGTTATTCTCACACTTCTATTTTTCACTTCGCACTACTAATACATATTACGAGATTGAAGTGAAAATCTCAACTTGGTTTAATCAGCGTATTTGAAATAATAACCAGATTTTTTGTGACGGTTGCCACGTTTTAAACAACTACCTATTGATGTTTTTGAAACGTTTAATTCTCGATTTGCTGAATTAATTGAAACAAATTCAATTTCTTCGATACCATTATATGCCATTATCTTTTTCTGACTCTTTTCGTAATTGAGTTTGTTATTTTCTACAGCAGTTGTAACCACACAATTTTCAAGCGAATAAATGTTACCGCCTTTTATATCCTTATCAAGTTGCCAACCCTTCTCATATAATAAATAACCATTTGGCAAATTTTTATCAACATCTTCAATAAAGTTCCAAAATTCATGCCACCTTTCATCTACTGTAACCCCTCGAGCCCCATAATATTTATAATGTGAATGGTACTCATAGTAACAACGAGCAATCATTCCGTTCCAAGTTGTATAAAGTGGGTGTTTCTTTTTTGGCATTTTCTTTTTCATTCTTATCACCTCAATACTGTTGTATTGAAGATTTTTAATATGTAAATGTAGCGACAAAATAAAAAGCCACTCCAAAAAATGGAATGGCTAGCCGAGGTCTCCCCGCTTTGGGACAAGGGTAAAAACCTGCAACTCATCATAGAAATATGTTCATAAGCGCCCAAAGTATTTCCATGGTTACGAAAGGAATTTTTATTCTGATATGAATATTAATTTCCATCGGGACAAATACACCTTCCTGAAAAGGCAGTACTTAGAGTTACTAATGCCCCTCGACAGGACACGTTCAGTCCAGACCTCTTCGCCGCTTGTTGCAGGTGTAACCAAATTATACCATGTGTCCTACTTTTTGAATATTAATATTCAACGAACATACGTTTTAAATATGGTCTAAACGATAGACTAATAATCATGTAGCGGATATATAGTAAAATTCCTGTTTTACTTAATTGATAACCATCTTCAACTATAAATAATGTAAGAAAACATAGCATTTTTAATCATTTTCCGTAGCTTTTCGATGATTTATTGATAGGTTCTTAATGACTTTTTGTTGTGTTTTTTGCAGTTGCTCACGTTTCTAGAGTGGAATTTTTTTGATTTTTGAGGATTTTTTATTTGAAGAATCACTGCTGGGAAATACCTAGGGGTAGGAACTCAATCATGGTGCGTGTTTGCTCGATTTTCTATATTGGGGAAAACAATTTTTTCACACTGACTACACCTCAGTCCCTTCGTTCCATATCCGTTTTTTCTAAAAGACCTAGGGCTATTTGCAAAAACTGAGTTTACGGGAAAAAAAACATTTTACGTCGGGGACACCTCAGTCCCTTCACACCTCGCCAAATAAAAAATGGGTATGTGGGGCTGTTGATTTTATCATAGTAGCCAGTGTCATCACAACACTGGCACCCAATCATCTTCATCTGGAACTTGCCAATCAAAATCCAACTGTTCTCGTGTTTGAAAATGTGTATTACACGATTGGCATAATGTTACTAAGTTGTTTGGTTCAAACCTTAAATCGGGGTAACCATTGGTCCCATTGTATTTAATACGTGGCTTGATATGATGAACCTGCAAAGGACTTGTCGTTATTACATTGTATTTAATTCGACAACGCTGACAATGAGCACCGTCACGCTCAATTACTTTCTTCCTTGTACCTTTCCATTCTCTTGAATTAAAGAATTTCTTTTCTTCAGGTTTCATTTGAGCACGTCTCTTATTCCGTAGTCGAGCTGCTTCAATTTTACATGGGCATTTTTCGCCAAATACATGTGCTTTCCCACAACTTCCACAAATTGTCATTCTACGCATAGAACATTCTCCTTTTTTATCGTTTATTCGCATTTGCTTATATCACTATTGAATTTAAAATTAAAAGACATACCTAAACAAAGGTATGCCTAATTAATCGTAGCGGTTTAACCCTGCGAGTTTACTTCTTTTGCTTCCGCTCTCATTTTTTTGGAATGTGCCATATTTTCTTGATGAGTGCACCATTCAAGGTTTTTAACGTCATTATTTTTTCTGTTCCCATCAATATGATTGACCATTGGTTTATTGTCAGGATTAGGAATGAAAGGTTTAGCAACTAACCTATGCACTCGATGATTTTTACCTTTCACTTTTATAAAAGAATATTTGTCTCCGTTATCTCCGAATTTCAATATTCTTTCTTTCTTACTTATTTTGTTAATGCTTTTCACTCGTCCTTTATCAGACACATAATAAAGCATCTTTTTACTTTCTAATGCTAATTTCCATTTTTCCATTGTAATTCATCTCCAAATGACTAGAATTTTGTCATTTGATTTGATTTGATATAAATAAGAGCCCGATTACTCGAGCTAATTCATACATTTTTCAACTGGCAAACTCATATCCAAAACCAGTATTCTTGATTTGCCTTACTTCATTTTCGAGCCGTTCATATCGTTCTTGAAAATCCTCATATTCAACATTGCCAAATAACAATACTGTGAAATATTCAGCAAATTCTTCGATGTTATGCTCATTGAGTATTCCGATGGTGCCAGAGTTAAGAAATTTATCAGCAGCTTTAATTGCCAATTCTTCACGATGAACTTGAAATTCAGCAATAAATTCGTTTGCTATTTCTATCCCTTCATAACCGCTTTCCAAGTCGGAACCATCGTAATTTAACGCTTCGTAATCATAAGCCGTTTCTGATTTATTCAACGTGTCTTCGATGGCGTAGCGTTTATACATGTAATCAATTTCATTATCATATAGCAGTTGATATTTTTCTTCAGTTTCAATCAACTCATGATATTCAGCGTTGACTAACGATGTTTTCATGGAAAAATACAAGAACTCGCCATTGCGTTTATTTACGTTTTCTTCCGCCTCTACACGTGCTTGTTTATACAGGTCATATAACTCGTTGCAATTTTCTAACTCGTCAGCCTGATAGTGCTGGTGGTCAAAGCACGCAATCCATACTTCTTCTTGAAGTGTTACACCATCGAAAGTTCCTTTGCGAATTAAATCAAAAGCCGAGTCCAGCATCCAATTCACTGATTTACTCGTATTGTTTGACAACTTTAAAACAAAACGGTCAAAAGCATCCAAACTTTCTAATTGTTTACCGTAAAACATGGTTTTAACATGATTAAAATTTTGAAAATGACAATCAAGTATTTGCATGAAACTTCTTTTCGGCTGATATTCAAACTTTGTTGCATCTTCTTTAGCAAATGTTAATATCAACGCTTCTGCCAATTTGTATTTCATTGAAGTATCGTCAACTACACCTTTGTTCCATGGTTCGTTACCTGTATTACCATGAATCCGCTCTTTAGGTGCTTCAAAAATTTCATCAATGTAATACTTTGTTCCAGCACCCTTTCCCACAGTGTGCCATTTACAAAATTGGTCGGCTTTTTTTACTTCAGTCCGCCATAAATCCTTCTTTAAGGTATGGTCGAGATTCCATACTTCAGCAAATTGTTTCCGCTTTAATGGCTTTCCTATTAAATTTTCCATGCGAGTCTTACCTTTTTCAATTCAAAGCGGTTATTTGACAGCGTGATACAAATCCAATGCCTTGAACAGCCTTTCATCTTTTTTGAAAAAAAATGTAATTATATCTGGACGTTCTGGCACTTGACCTATTATTTCGCCAAGATATACCGCTCCATTATTTTTTAAAAACTCAGCGACATTTTTATTAAATATCCTTTTTTTACTAACGTGTTCCATGCGAGTCCCTCCATTTTTGAATATTAATTTTCAATTTTTTAGACTTTTAATTGCCAATATTTGAACTGTTTTTGACAAAGAAAGTCCGCCATTATCTTCCGCATATTTTTCCAACAATTCACGCTCACTCTTCGTGAACAATGATTGTACTTTTTCAGTTCGATTTTCTTTCATTGAATATCACCGCCTTCAAATGATATATACATATCGCATGTAAAAATAAGTAGAAGTTACACATCTTTTTCAAATATTTTCACACCGCTATTATATTGAAAAATCCTTCAAAGGCAGGGCGGTTAATAGGGTAAAAATCGCTTGTGTATATAATAATCAATAGTATTTATATAGTTTATATATAGTTACTTAATAATAATTAATATATAAAGTGACTTATTATATACACTTGCGAAAATTACCCTATTATTTTTAAAGATTGATAGTCAAAAATAGCTAATGTAGAATATTCGAGTAACAAAAAATACCATATATTGGAAGGTGATTCAGATTGTCAATTACAAGGCATGACCAACAAATGTTAGCAACCTTACAGCAAATCGGAAGGGAACTGAAGCGAAAGAATGATTTAACAGAAAATGATTTAACCGAGGAAAAACTCAGACTTAAACATTCGATGACGACACTACTTCAAGCGAAGTTGAAAAGCATTGCCGATGAAGTAGCGGAAGTGGAACCCAAACTGGCACAGATTTTGGATGAGTTGACTAAATGAACGAAATATATATTTTATAATTATTTGATAAACATAAATTTATTCGAGACAGTGTTCTTACAACTCCTGAAGCAATGGAACTGCTTGGCATAAGTCGACCTCGATTAAATCAGCTGGTTCAAAAAAATATAATAATACCAGTTAAAAAGACAGGCGCTATAACGCTGTTTTTAAAGGACGATATTTTAGCGAAAAAAGATGAATTGATTGAACTTCGTGCCAAATACAGACCATGGGAAGAAATGAAGGATTAAACAAGTTCCATTGAGACAAGCATAAATAAAAAGGAGTCATCGGACTCCTTTTTGCTTTTAATATTCATCTTCGTCAATAGAAATGCGGCTCAACGCTCTTTCGTGATAATATTCTTCCATGTCTCTTTGAATTTGATCCCACTCAGCTTTCGTTACTTCAAATCTTTGCTTATCCACCTTTTCCATAATTCCAGGAATGTGCGGTTCAAAAAAGTCGAGAACATTTTCGTACAAGGTCTTTAACACTTTTATTAACTGCTCTTCATCTGCTGTAGTGAGCTTAATTGAATGATGGGTTAGTTCATTTCGGTAATTATTGATTAAAAAAATTGAGTTTCTAAACTCTGGATTAATTTCAATGTTACATAAAAGTTCTACTCTATCCAATGCTTCCCTCAAGGAAACAGTTTCCAACCTTTTGTTCTTAAGCTTATCTTCAGGAACATCAAACACAGTCGGTTTATTTCTCTCAAGGTAAATTCCAAATCCTTTTTCTTTTGGCTTCATATGTTTCAATTGTTCTTTTGCTAACATATACACCTTTATATCCTTAAAGATTAAGGATTCATTACTTTTTGAAAGAATGTATTTAAGCAATATTTCAATCCCATGATTTAAAAAAATTACAGCATCTTTAAGATGATGGTAGCTATGTTCTTTGTGTAGCTCTTCAAATTTTTCAATCGAAATCTTCGCTTTTTTTAAGGAGTCTGTTCCATTGTCCAATAATGTAAATTCCAAATTTTTCGCACCTCTTTTTACTTTATAAAACCCGCTTTTTTAAACAACGCTCTTTTTACTTTTGCTCTGTCGCTATCCAGTGATTTTTTGATACCGCCTTTTATATGAAAACCCGTTAAAGTATATGTTTTAAACATCTCTTCCACCAATTCCAAGTGTTCTTTTGCGGGATGTTTTTTTATTTCAATGGACGGTTCATCATCCTATAGAAAGTAAAGTTTTGTTTATTTTTTAATTCATGACTTCTCAGCCTCTTGTGGAAGTTTTTCCAATCATGTGGCTCTTTAAAGTATGAGCGGGTAGCTTCCTGATATATTATCGGTAATTTTGCAAGCTCTTCATGAGCAATTTGATCTAAGGCATAACACCTAGCATAGCGCTTATTTTCAAATAAAAGCCTTGCCTCTTCAAGCAGTTCTTTTGAATTTTCATAAACATAAATATACGCTTCTTCAAGCTTATTAAATGATAAAGCGGTCATGGTATCCTCCTATCAAAACTTTAATTTCTTCACCATTTTTTTATATTTCCTTCTGAATGACTTCAATATAAATGACAATGATAGTTGTTGGCCAAATGGACTTCTTGGAATTTCAATTCTTTCTGGCAAATCATCGACCAAATACTGGGAGTCTTCAAGCAACAAATTATATACAAGCGCCATTCCAAAAAACACAAAGCTTAAGTCTCGATAGTAAACAAGCGGTGCGTACTGGTTATACTCACCTAATTCAAACACAAACTCTTTAAAGTTTACCTTCGTCAAGTCCTTGTTTACAGTCTTGATTGCTTGTTCTAAATCATTTCTAAGTTCCAAGTAATCACTACCGTTAAGTAATATTCTTGCATTAGCTCGTTTGGGTCCTTGAGTCAGTTCTATATTTCTATCGACTTTCTCGTTAAATCTATTTATGTATATCTGCGCTTTATTAAATTGAATATAAAACTGAATATTATTGAGTTTCTGCGTTTTATTTATTTGCCAACTAGCAATAAGCCAGGTCGCCATGCCCCCAAGAAATGAACCTAAAAAAACTGGAGCAAATAATTTAAAGAATTCCTCATCCAAAATTGATTCCCTCTATTCGTTCTTTTTCTATAATTATAGCAAATTTTAGGATATATCTTTAAATTTCACGTCAAAAAGTCCAATAGGGTGCCTTCGTGCAAGCAGTCTATACCTCAGTCTCTCCAGTCCTATGTCAAAAAGAAAACGCCTAGGAGCTGGGGCTAGTCTGCTGAATAGACATCAAAAAAAGCCTTGCTTTATGCAAGACCTTTTTCCGCTTCATATTCTTTTACTTTTTTGTAGAATGTTCCCTTCTTCATTCCGATTTCTCTCATGAACTGAACAGCAGTTATACTTCCCGCTTTCCATCCTTTATATAATCTGTCCCACTCGTTAGGAATTTGAATGGAAGGTCTTCCTAAGTGTTTTCCTTTCGCCTTCGCAACTGCGATTCCTTCTGATTGACGCTGTTTAATATTGTTCCGCTCTTGTTCCGCCATAGAAGTATATACTTCAATAATGATATTGTTTATCATATCAATTACCCATTCCTGACCAGCGGGAACATCTTGCATAGTGGTTGGCAAATCTATGATTTTAACCCTGATTCCTTCCTTCTTGAATAATTCAAGATATTGTTTAATCATGTCTTTGTTACGTCCTAAGCGGTCAATAGATTTTATATACAATGTATCTCCGCTCCTCATTGCTTTAAGCATGTTTTGGAATCCATCACGCTCCATGTCTTTTCCGCTCGCCTTATCGCTGTATATGTATTTTTCATCAGATACATATTGTTTAAGCGCTTCAAATTGACGGTCTAAATTTTGCTCTTTTGTTGATACACGAACATATCCGAAACTGATACACATTTTATATTCCACCTTTTTCTAATTGATTTGAAGAATATAAGACAAGCGTTCAGAAATCTCAAAGAGTTTTTGGACGTTCATAAAGGTTAATTCTGATAATTAAATGGACGCTGCTAGTCAAAACTTTAGACCGTCCATAAACGTGTACCTTTTTGAACATAAGAAAAAGGACCTTCCGAAACGAAAGGACCTTTACTATTTCCATGTATTAAAAATAATTTAATGCAGAATATTTTTTATGTGCTTCGGCTACATCTGTACTCCAAAGGTTCACATATTTTTTGGTGATTTCCAGCGATGTATGTCCTAATAGCTGTTGTAGATGGAAAGCATTGCCTCCGTTCTGAATGAACATTTTTGCTGAGGTATGCCTAAATGTATGAGCAGAAACTCGTACATCAGTTATCCCACTTTCTTTTCCATAACGTTCTAGCCGAGTTTGGACACTTCGCTTTTTCAGTTCCTTACCATCTTGATTAATGAATAATTTTTCTGTATCTGCCTTGCCACGAATTTTCATGTAAATATCCAGCTGTTCCTTCAACTTTCTGCTCATTGGAACAATCCGCTCAAAATATGTTTTGGTTTCCCTTATGACAATTTCATTTTCTTTCACATCTTGAAGTTCAATATTAATCAATTCATTAATACGAACAGCAGTATCTAACATGACCAACATAATAGTGTAATCTCGCAGACCTACAAATGTTTTTTTGTCACAAAGCGAAAATAATAAATTGAGTTGCTCTTTAGAAAATGTTGGCACCACTTCTTTACGTTGTTTCAACAGCTTTATGTTTGCTATCGGGTTTTGTTTAATATGTTTATTCTTATGCAGGAAATTGAAAAACGTTCGATAGGCACGTAGCTTGGTGTTTATGGTGGTTGTTTTCAATCCCCTATTTTGCATATTAATGACCATGTTTTTCATATCACGTTCAGTCATTTCAACCATTGGCTTACCTTCCGCTTTCAGACTTTCACGATAATATTTGAAAGTATGTGGTCTCAAGTTCCGTAACTGACAATCCTCGAAAAATAATTTTAATGCTTCCTCGTCTGTGGCAACATAACTTGTTTTAGTTGCTATTCGTAATTCATCTTCAGATAATATTGTTCGGCGCTTACTCACCGCACACTACCTCCCGCACACTTTTTGTGTAAATTTAGCAGTGCGAAAGAAAAATAAAAAAGTTCCCCACAATTTGTGAGAAACTTGATTATATCAACGTTTGCTGTTGATTTATGATACCGGTGGTCGGGGTCGAACCGACACTCCCGAAGGAACACGATTTTGAGTCGTGCGTGTCTACCAATTCCGCACCCTTCCGTCAAAACCGTTGGTATACAAGGTCGTTGTACCTGACAAATGATCCAATTACCTATCAAGTTTCGACGTTCGGTTTAACTGAAAGTAAAAAGAATAATCCATGAGCCCCCCCATTGTAAAGGGAAAATCCCTGATTCTTTACCATTTCAGTCCAACATCTTTATTCCTTCTATTTTTAACTTCTTCCATTTTAGTATAAAAACTTTCCTCTAAATCAATTTCAAAATAATTAGCAAACTTAGTGATATAGGCCAAACAATCTGCAAACTCTTTACCCAGTTCTTCCTTAATTGATGACTTCGCTATTTCAAATGCTTTATCCTCCTCCATGCCTTCATTGATAAAAGTGTTTGTCATATTGAATGCTTTACGTAGCTCTT
>JAPSKD010000114.1 GCA_031177865.1 Bacillus sp. (in: firmicutes)
ACAAAACAATTGTGAAGAAAAAATAACAAAATTGACAGTTCACAATATGTTCATTCCTTAGATAAGTACTATGTTAATAGTAATAAATTGATATCACAGTGATTAATATCACAATAGTAATGCTGAACTTGTGGCTAAATTGTGAACTATCACTTAATACCTGTGATAAAAGTAATTGATTATGTCTGTTATGATATAAAAAGCCTGTTTTCACAATAGTTGTCACAATTTTGATATTTTTTAATAGAATGATATAGATGTATCCAAATTTTGAGAAGCGAGCGTGTTACGAATGGAAAAATATTATTGTGAACCATGCCGTCTCCTCTATGACCAAATCGAATATTGTAAAGTCTGTGGGTCCTTAGCCGATAAAAAGATTAAAATTGAGGTTCAAGCCCAATCAGAAAAACAGTAAAAGATGATAAAGCACCGTAATCAGGTGCTTTTTATTTGTTCTAGAAAACCTTATGTTAAAATAGTGATGATTACATAAAAAACGGGGGATGAGAATGTTTTTACCATCATTTTCTCTAGAAGGAAAAAAGCAATTGTAACAGGTGCAGGCAGGGGGATTGGGAGTGCCTTGGCAGTCGGTTTAGCTGAGGCTGGAGCAGATGTTGCACTCCTTTCGCGAACAGAAAAGGACCTTGACGAAGCGGCACGAATGATTGAAGATTTTGGAAAAAAAGCGTTGGTTACTCCAACTGATGTAACGAAGCGAGAAGACGTTTAAAGAGCGATTCAAAAAATAGTCGAGGAATGGGGAGGAATTGATATCCTGTATCAATAATGCCGGGATGAATATTCGCTCAAAAGCGCTAGAGGTATCTGATCAAGAATGGAATACGATTATGGATACCAACCTTAAATCAACGTTCATGCTGTCACAAGAAGCTGGAAAAGTTATGAAAGACCAGGGCAGGGGCGGCAGGATCATTTCAATTACCTCTATAGGTGGTCATGTTGCACTAAGAACTGGAGTTGTATATGCAGCAACGAAAGCGGCATTAATCCAAATGACTAAAGTACTTGCCCTAGAATGGGGACAATCTAACATTAATGTTAATGCAATTGGTCCATGGTATTTTAAAACTCCGCTAACGGAAAAGGTTTTAGCTGACCAGGAGCCTATGTAAATGATATCTTAGCAGTAACGCCATTGAAAAGGATTGGTGAGCTCCCAGAATTAGTGGGGCCAGTTGTTTTTCTATCATCTCCTGCAGGGGATTATGTACATGGACAGACTTTATTTGTGGACGGTGGAATGACTATACAAGGCTTTTAAGAAAAATGGAAAAGTTTTCGTAATGATTTAGACTGAGCATCTCAGTTATAATCAAAGAGCACAACAACAACAACAACCTTCAAAACGTTGGCTTCCCTCAAGCAGGGAAGCTTTTTTTTGTACATACATCTCCATTTTTTGGTAAAAATACCATTACCTAGATTGAAGGAGAATAACTGAATGCCAACAATTCTTTCAGTAGCAGAAGCAGTTCCGCAGTTTGAAATAAAACAAGAGCAAGCCATTGACTTTGCCAGAGAACTTTTTTCAGAAAGGTTTAAGGATATTGAAAGGCTGCTTAAAGCCTTCCAAAACGGACAAATTGAAAAAAGACACATCGTTAAAGAAATTGCGTGGTATAAAGTGGACCATTCATTTACCGAAAAAAACAATGCCTATATTGAATCTGCTGTGACACTAGGCAAGCAGGCAATTGAGAGCTGCCTTAAAAATGAGACATTTTTAACTAGAGAAATACATTGTGAAGAAATCGATGCGATATTCTATATTTCAACAACAGGTATGGCAACTCCCAGCGTTGAGGCAAGAATCATGAACCTATTGCCATTTCGGGAAAACACAAAAAGAATTCCCATTTGGGGTCTTGGCTGTGCAGGAGGTGCTGCTGGATTATCGCGGGCATTTGAATTTTGCAAAGCCTACCCAGATTCCAAGGTTTTAGTGCTTTCGGTTGAACTCTGCAGTTTAACCTTTCAAAGGAATGACTTTTCTAAGAGTAACTTAATTGGAACTTCACTGTTTGCTGATGGGGTGGCGTGTGCGTTGATTTGTGGAAAAGAGGTAAGCCTTGAGGATTTTTGCGCTAAAAAGACTGCTCTAGCTATTATTAATACTCAATCTACGTTAATGCCAGATTCCTTAGATGTTATGGGCTGGGACATACGGGATCAAGGACTATTCGTAGTCTTTTCCAGAGATATCCCGAGTATTATTGAGGAGTGGCTAAAACCGAATGTGAGTAAATTTTTAAATGAAAATGGACTCCAGCTGCCGGAGATTGACCATTTTATT
Organism: Bacillus sp. (in: firmicutes); assembly: GCA_031177865.1. Classification (GTDB taxonomy): domain Bacteria; phylum Bacillota; class Bacilli; order Bacillales; family Cytobacillaceae; genus Neobacillus. The sequence goes on from JAPSKD010000114.1 coordinate 2,321, forward strand.
GCACATCCTGGCGGGAAAAAGGTCATTGAAGCTTATATCAAATCATTAGGAATACCTGTTTCGATGACCGACATTTCGCTCGATGTGCTGAAGCAATTTGGAAACATGTCGTCGGCGACCATCCTGTATGTCCTTAGACGATTTATGGAAATGGGTGGTGAAGCAGGGTCTTATGGACTTTGCACGGCGCTGGGACCGGGATTTAGTTCAGAATTGCTGTTACTGAAATGGGGGTAAATCCATGATTCCTTTTTTTATATTTATTTCAGTTTTAATTCTTCAACGTTTACTTGAGTTAGTGATTGCTCGGAGAAATGAGAAGTGGATGAAGGAACAAGGTGCGATAGAATTTGGTATCAAGCATTATCAATTTATCGTGTTGATGCATTCTATGTTTTTTGTGGTTTTACTTTTTGAAAAAATTACCTTTTCTCGGGAGTTCTCAGCTTTCTGGCCATTGTTTGCAGCAGTGTTTGTTTGTGCGCAGCTGATTAGAGTTTGGGCACTCTCATCGCTTGGACGTTACTGGAATACCAAAATTATTGTTATACCGAATGTTGAAGTCGTTAGAAGAGGTCCGTACCGTTTTATCAAACATCCCAATTATTTGGTTGTCTCCATTGAACTTTTGGTCGTACCATTGATGTTCGGTGCATACATAACTGCTTGCTTGTTCACGATATTAAATATACTCATGCTGTCAATCAGAATACCAGCAGAGGAAAAAGCACTGCGGGAACTCACTGAATACGAAGGAAGCATTGGAGACTGTAATCGCTTTTTGCCAAAATTGTTAAATAAATATGACAATTAACTTATCTATGTTGAAAATGATTATCAGCTGTGATATCCTAATTCTAAAGTAGAATGAAAATCATTCTCATCACAGTTGAGCGGATAGGAAGGTGTTAATATGGCTTTTGCATTTGTAGGTGGAACAGTAATCATATACGCATTTGTCATGAAGCACGTCTTAAAAAATGTCACACATTAAGGGATATATGTTTGTAAGCCAAGGGGGATTCCTTGGCTTATTTTTTTGATATCAAGTTTTGACAAGGTTTTGAAATGAAAAAGGTACCCTTAGTAACAGCGGATTAAAAAAAGTACCTGAGCGGAAAAAAGAATGCGTGAATATTATGTTAACAATTTAAGTTTTCACGATAGGAAAAGTTTGAATTATCGTATAAAATATAAAATATTACAAAGTTGTGAACAAGGGGAAAAAGACTATGGTGCAAACGGCGATTACACAAGAAACCATTCTATCACTCAAGAATAAGATCCTTGCTTTATATGAATATCTTGTTGAACAAGGTGATACGGAAAACGCAGATAAAACAAAGCAGTTAGCAAAGAAACTGCAAAATAAGGAGTTTATGATTGCATTTTGCGGTCACTTTTCAGCTGGAAAATCAACGATGATTAACAAAGTGGTCGGTGAGAATTTGCTGCCATCGAGCCCGATTCCCACTAGTGCGAACCTCGTAAAGGTAAAGTCAGGTGAGGAATATGCGAAGGTTTTTTTCAAAAATGAAAAGCCGCGGGTGTACTTAGCACCATATGATTATGAATTAGTAAAGAATTACTGCAAGGACGGCGACCAAATCGAGGAAATTGAAATCAGTCATGCCGACTCACAGTTGCCAGTTAATACCGTTATTATGGATACACCGGGAATTGATTCTGCTGATGATGCACACAAGGTCGCCACAGAATCCGCTATTCACCTGGCAGATCTAGTATTGTATGTGATGGATTATAACCATGTTCAAGCAGAGCTGAACTTTTTATTCACAAAAGAGTTAACGGAAGCAGGAAAAGAAGTTTATCTCGTTATTAACCAAGTGGATAAGCACAAAGAAGAGGAGCTCTCGTTCCGCCAATTTCAAGAAAGCGTCACCGATTCTTTCGCTTCATGGGGAGTCAAGCCAGCGCGTATCTTTTATACGTCATTAAAGTACCAAGACCATAAACTCAATGAATTTGGTGAATTAAAGGCTTTTATCGCACAGAAGTTGCAGAATAAGGACCAACTACTGCAACAATCCATTTTTCATTCACTGAAAAAAATAGCACAGGATCATCTAGAACAAGAACGTCATAAAAGGGAAGATGAACTTCAGCCTATTTTTGAAGTATTAAATGAGCTGCCTGAGGAAGAACAACATCAATTAACCCAAACCTATCAATCCATCAGCGCAAACCTAAAGACGCTTGAAAAAGGGGTCGAGGAAACAGAAAAAGAAATGGACCAAGAAATAGCAAAGATCCTAAACAATGCTTATTTAATGCCATTTCAAACAAGAGAATTAGCAGAAGCTTTTCTTGAAGCCTCACAGCCAGAATTTAAGGTAGGTTTTCTTTTCTCCAAACAAAAAACACTTGAGGAAAAGAATGCACGGCTGGAGCGGCTGTACCAAGACCTTCAGGAGAAAACCAAATCACAGCTTGAATGGCACCTGCGTGAATATTTAATTGCAATTCTCAAGAGCAATAGCCTAGATGAACAAGAGCTTCAAAATAAAGCACAATCGTTTTCTATTGAAGTTCCAATCGATTTAATTGTTCAAACGGTTAAGCAAGGAGCCAGGGTTTCTGGTGAATATGTGCTTCATTACACAGTGGACTTGGCGAACGGTATTAAAAAAATAGCACGAGAGGGTATTTTAGATTTTAAACATACGCTTATGCCTGTATTAGCAGCAAAAACAAAAACGTTGACCGAAGTGTATCAAGAAGAGTTTAAAAGTATGGAAAAATACGTTAGCGCACTAGCTGAAAAAACTAATTTTGAAAAGGAAACAGCTGGAAAAGAAGCTATAGTGGGCAAGTTGTTAACTGAATCAACAGAAAGCAAAGGTGACGATTACTTGCTATTTCAGCAAGAGGAAGAGGACGCTGAAGTTGTACATGGTACGTTTCTTCCGGAGACAGAAGTTGTACAGAAGAACAAGCCGCTGCCAGCTGTAACCCAGGTAGAAAACACTGTAACCAAGAAAAATGAAACAGAAAAAGCTAGAAGTCATTTACAAAGTATGGTTGCTCGTTTAGATCAATCTGCAAAGCTTATTGACAGTCTGCCAGGTTTTCAAAAGCTAGCTAAGGAATTGGAAGATAAAGCAGACCGTTTGGCTCATAAAGGGTTTACGGTTGCTTTATTTGGTGCATTCAGTGCTGGGAAGTCTTCATTTGCCAATGCACTTATGGGAGAAAAGGTACTTCCGGTATCTCCTAATCCGACAACGGCGGCCATAAATAAAATTAAGCCTGTAAACGATCAAAATCAGCATGGCACGGTCCTTGTGAAATTTAAGGATAAAAACGCCATGCTTGAGGATGTAAACCGTTCTTTGAAGTTATTTGATTTGCAAACTACTGCCTTAGAAGGCGCCGCAAAAGAAATTGATAAGGTAATGCTCGAAAAGGGGCAGGAAGGTGTAGCGGAAAAGACACACTACGCATTTCTACAAGCATTTAAAAAGGGCTTCCTTCTCCATGGAAAGCAGCTCGGATCAGTCTTGGAAACGGACTTAAACGAATTCGCTGATTTCGTGGCGTTGGAAGAAAAGTCCTGCTTTGTTGAATGGATTGAGCTCTACTATGATTGTGAATTGACGCGCAAAGGGATTACCCTTGTTGATACACCAGGAGCGGACTCGATTAATGCCCGCCATACAGGAGTAGCATTCGATTATATTAAAAATTCTGATGCGATTTTGTTTGTAACGTATTATAACCATGCATTTTCAAAAGCAGACAGGGAGTTTTTGATCCAGCTCGGTCGGGTAAAGGAATCCTTCCAGCTCGATAAAATGTTCTTTATTATTAATGCGATTGACCTAGCAGAAAATGAGGAAGAGAAGGAAACCGTTACGGAATATGTAACAGAGCAATTAATAAAATATGGGATCCGCAAACCACACCTCTATCCGTTATCTAGTTTGTTAGCGCTAAAGGAAAAGTTAGAACCAAACACAGATGCAAAGTCGGGCATGGGGAATTTTGAAGGGGATTTCTATCATTTTATTTCAAATGATTTAACGGAAATGGCTCTCACATCAGCAGGAAATGAATTAAATCGTGTTCATGAGTTAGTAGGAAAATTAGTTGAGAATTCGAAAGAGGACCAATCTGTTAAGGACAAAAAACGCACTGAAATAGAAAAACAAAAAGCCATGATTAAAGCTTTACTGGAAAAACAAACACCAGAGGGTGTACAAAAACGAATGACCCAAGAGGGTGAAGAACTTCTTTACTATATTAAACAAAGAGTTTTTCTACGGTTTGGTGACTTTTTTAAAGAAGCTTTTAATCCTGCTGTGTTGAGAGATGACGGAAGAAATTTAAAGAAGGCAGTACAATCAGCTTTGGATGAGCTGTTGGAAAGTCTAGGCTTCGATTTCGCACAGGAGCTGCGAGCAACAACAGTCAGACTGGACTCTTTTGCTGGAAAGGTTTTAGCGGACCATTATACCGGCCTAACTCGCAGTATGAAGGAAATAAATAAAGACTTATCATTTTCAACTTTTGAGATGAAACATGAAGGGGAGATTGAGTTTCCTTTAGCTTTCAGTGAAATAAATAAACAGCTGTTTACGAAAGCACTGTCTTATTTTAAAAATCCAAAGTCCTTTTTTGAAAAAAATGAAAAGAAACTTATGAGTGATGAGCTATATCATGTTTTAAATGTTCCTGCTGATGATTATTTGAAATCCGAAGGTGAAAAGCTAGCTACATATTACTACGGTATTGTGTCTGACCAATTCGATAAATTAATCACAGAAATAGAGCAGCAGGCAGACGATTTTTATTTAAGTCTTCTTACCGCTTTAGATGGCGGGGTATCCATCGAAAAATTACAAGAAGTTTACCAAAAGCTTGAAGAGTCTAAGTATTAATTCATTGGGGGATGGCTATGAATCTAATAATCGACAAAGAGTGGCTGTTAAAAAACTTAAATGAGCAAAATGTCCGTATTGTGGACTGCACTTTTTCCTTAGCCGACCCTAAAAAAGGCAGACAGGAATATGTACAAAATCACATTCCTGGTGCTTGCTATTTTGATCTTGGGGTAGATTTATCGGGCGAGGTCGCTGAACACGGCGGCCGGCACCCATTGCCGAACATCGAAGAGTTTATTCATAAACTTGAACGTGCAGGTATTGATGAAAACACAACTGTAATCTCCTATGATCAAGGCGAAGGTGCGTTTGCAGCAAGGTTTTGGTTGCTTCTGCAATACCTTGGACATGAAAAGGTGTATGTGTTGGATGGAGGATTTAAAGGCTGGCGAGAAGGAAACTACCCGGTAACATCAGATGTTTCTACTTTCAATAAAACCACCTTCAAGTCTGATATTAATCATGACCTGCTTGCGAGTATGGAAGAAGTAAAGGCAGTGGTGGATGAACAGAATTCCAACATAGTCCTAATTGATTCGAGGGAAGAAAGACGATATTTAGGTTTAGAGGAACCGATTGATAAAAAAGCTGGACGGATACCTGGTGCAATTAATAAGCCATGGTTTGAAGGACTAAATGCTGGATATTATAAGCATGCAGAGATACAAAAACAACGATTCTCAGAGATTAATCCTGACAACGAAATCATTGTATATTGTGGTTCAGGGGTTACTGCCGCTCCAAATTTTCTGGCATTAAAGGCAGCTGGGTTTGAAAAGGTAAAACTTTACTTGGGAAGTTTTAGCGACTGGATTTCCTATCAAGAAAACAAAATAGAGTAGGTTTTTATGGTATAATAGAAATCGTGTTGTTTTTAAATTGATCGGAGGTCAAAACATTGGAAAATCAAAAACCTTCACTTATGCTTGTTGATGGAATGGCGCTTTTATTTCGTGCTTTTTATGCTACGGCTGTAACAGGCCAGTTTATGATAAATTCAAAAGGAATTCCGACGAATGGAATTCACGGCTTTATTAAACATTTATTTACTGCAGTTTCTTCTTTTAAACCATCCCATGTGGCAGTTTGTTGGGATATGGGCAGTAAAACTTTCCGCTCTGAATTATTTGACGCCTATAAAGGGAATCGCGGTGAAGCACCAATCGAATTAATCCCTCAATTTGATTTAGTTAAAGAAGTAGTTGCCGCGTTTGACATCCCTAACATCGGGTTAGCGGGCTATGAAGCAGATGACTGCATTGGAACCATTGCGTATCAAGCTAGAGAGCATGCACATGTTTCAATATTAACTGGTGATCAAGATATCCTTCAGCTGCTGGATGAAAGTATTTCGGTTATTTTATTGAAAAAAGGCTATGGGAACTACCTTGTTCATACCCCAGATACTTTCTTTGAAGAAAAAGGGATTAAACCGCGGCAAATGATAGATTTAAAAGCATTAATGGGTGACCCTAGTGACAATTATCCTGGAGTTAAGGGAATTGGTGAGAAAACAGCTCTTAAGCTTTTAAAGGAATTTGAGCATGTTGAGGGGATTATATCGAATCTTGAACGTCTTTCAAAATCTCATAAAACAAAAATTGAGCAGGATTTAGAAATGCTCCACTTATCACGCATGCTTGCGGAAATTAAGTGTGATGTCCCTGTAACGTGTGACCTTATTGAGGCCGGACTAAAGATTGAGAAAGAAAAAGCTATGAATAAATTAAATGAACTAGAACTTCGCGGCTTGCAGCGTCTGCTACCGCTTGAAGCATCGTTTGTTTCCTGAAATCTGAGGCTGCCCCAACTAGTGACAGCCTTCCTTCCGTATAATTTACTTATTAAGCGTCGGGATTTCTTTATTGAAAGATGCGAGAAATATTAATAAATAGGCTTTCATTTCGTTGGTGAGAATATATTGGTGACTCCAGAGAAAAAAACCACTGTTAATGCTTTTTAATAGGATAATCGCTAAAATGCAATTATAATATAAATGATGATAGGAAATTGACTAAAAAATAGGGGAGCCGGTGTTGCCGGTTGAGAGGTTATCCATGAGATAATGACCCTTTGAACCTGATCTGGTTAACACCAGCGGAGGGAACATATTTAACAAAACGATCTTTGTTAGTGTGCGCCCATGCTTAAAACTAGGGCGCTTTTTTATTTTTAAAAACGTCCTTTTAAGTAAAAAAACGTGAAATGTTATCCAAGCCTATTTCCTGCAAATTACATAAAAGAGGATGATAAAAGTGAAGAAATGGTTTAGTTTGTTACTAACTGTGTTGTTAATTGCTGGCTGCGGTACAAATACTGAAGAAAATCCACAGGAAAGTAAGCAAGAGAGTAAAAAGAATCTCGATAAAGTTACGGTTGTATTAGATTGGACACCAAACACGAACCATACAGGGTTATACGTAGCCAAGGAAAAAGGTTATTTTAAAGAAGAAGGCCTTGATGTCAATATTATTATGCCGGGTGAAGCAGGTGCTGACCAATTAGTTGCATCCGGAAAATCACAATTTGGGGTTGGCTATCAAGAAGGTGTAACACAGGCTCGGATTCAAGGTGTCCCGCTTGTCTCCATTGCGGCTGTAATTCAGCATAATACATCTGGATTTGCCTCTCCTGCAGATAAAAACATTATTACGCCAAAGGATTTTGCGGGTAAAACATATGGCGGATGGGGATCACCTGCAGAAAAATCTGTAATCGATTCATTAATGAAAACAGAAAATGCCGATGTTGAGAAGGTGAAAATTATCAATATTGGAGACACGGATTTCTTTACCGCGGTTAAAAAAGATATTGATTTTGCTTGGATATATTATGGGTGGACCGGAGTTGAGGCAGAGCTTCGCGGTGAGAAGATAAACATGGTATATTTAACAGACTACTCAGAAAAACTAGATTATTATACTCCTGTATTAACAACAAATGAAAAAATGATTTCAGAAAATCCTGACACGGTAAAAGCATTTGTAAAAGCAGCTGCTAAAGGGTATGAATTTGCTATCGAAAACCCAGGTGATGCAGCAGATATTTTATTAAAGGCTGCGCCAGATTTAGATCCAGAGCTTGTAAAAAAGAGTCAAGAATGGTTAGCGCCTAAATACCAGGATAACGCACCTCGCTGGGGTGAACAAAAGCTTGAGGTTTGGGAGAACTATGCTTCCTGGATGTATGAAAATGGATTACTAGAAAAAGAATTAGAAGCTAAAAAGGCTTTTACGAATGAGTTCTTACCAGAATAGGAGGGGTAATTATGGCAAATGCACTAGTCAGTATACAAATCATCCCGAAGCCGTCTGATGGTGGAGATGTGATTCCTTATGTGGATGAAGCAATTCGAGTGATCGATGAGTCCGGGGTAAAATATGAAGTCCATCCGTTAGAGACGACAATGGAAGGCGATATATCCCATTTGTTTTCAATCATTGAAAAAATGAACGAACGGATGATGGAAATGGGCAGTAAAAATGTGATTTCTCAAATTAAAGTCCTTTACCAGCCAACAGGTATTACATTGGAAACCCTGACGGAAAAATATCGATGAACTCTTTAATTAGTAAAGGATGGAGACCGATTGCGGTTCTCCTTCTTTTGTTCATTTTATGGGAAATTATTGTAAAATTAACGAAAGTACCTGATTGGCTCTTACCGGCACCTACAATGATATTAAATGAGATTATTTCAGGTTGGACATCTTTTTATCCAGATTTAGTCTCAACAGCGAAAATTGCGGTCGAGGGATTTTTGGTAGGGACAACAGTTGGATTGGTTGTTGCTGTCTCGCTGCATTTAGTCCCTTGGATCCGAGACTCAGTGTACCCGTTGCTTATTTTATCACAAAATGTTCCGATTATTGTCCTCGCCCCCCTGCTCGTCATTTGGTTTGGATTTGGATTATTACCGAAAATTATTGTGATCACCCTTACCTGTTTTTTTCCTATCACTGTGGCAGCTTTAGACGGGTTTAAACAAGTTCCATATTCCCATAAACATTATATGTTGATGGCTGGGGCTAGCAAGTTTCAGTTGTTTTGGAAGCTTGAATGGCTATATGCACTCCCCACCATTTTTTCTGGCATAAAAATTTCAGCAACTTATAGTGTTATGGGGGCTGTCATTTCTGAATGGCTCGGAGCGGAAAAAGGAATTGGCGTTTATATGACCTTAGCGTCTTCTTCATTTAGAACAGACAAGGTATTCGTTGCCATTCTATCGATCATGGTACTAAGTCTTTTATTTTTTGCAGTTATTGTTGCAGCCGAAAAGTATTTCATTCGTTGGCAAAGCAAGGGAGGCAGCGTGGAGTGAGTCATTTACTGGTTGAACATATTGTAAAAAATTTTGGACCAAATGAGGTTCTATCAGATTTATCTTTTTCGATTGAAAAAGAAGAGTTTGTTACCATTATCGGGCCATCTGGTAGTGGAAAAAGTACAATTTTTAACTTAATTGGCGGGATCATGACTCCTGACAAAGGAGTCATTCATCTTGAAGGGAATAATATTATTGGAAAACGCGGCTCGATTAGTTTTATGCCGCAAACGCCATCCCTCCTGCCCTGGCGGACCGTTTTACAAAATGTATTGCTCGGAGCTGAACTGCAGGGGAAAAAGGACCGTGATAAAGCGATCGAAATGCTTCATAAAGCAGGTCTTACTGATTATATACATGCTCGTCCGGAAGAGCTTTCCGGCGGAATGAAGCAGCGCGTCGCGTTTATACGAGCCCTACTAAGTCCCCAATCTCTCATTTGTCTTGATGAGCCTTTTTCGGCGCTTGATGAATTAACAAGATTAGAGATGCAAAAATGGCTACTTTCGATTTGGGAGGATTACCGTCGGACCGTGCTGTTTGTTACTCATTCGATAGAAGAAGCATTGTTTCTATCGGATAGGATCATTGTAATATCCGCCAAGCCAACTAGAGTGGTAGCGGAATTCAAGGTCCCGTTCAGTCGCCCGCGGGATGAAAGCTTGTTTTTAGATGATAACTTTCTAAAATGGAAGCGGACTGTTACTTATTCATTAAAAAACTTAGGACGTGATCAGGATGGAGAAGCTAATAGACGCACATATTCATTTAGATCAATATGATGACATTGAAATTGCCACGCTAGCTGAGGAGAACGAAACCATTGAAGCACTGGTTTCAGTTTCGATGAATCTGGATTCCTGTAAAAGGAATCTAGTTTTATCTGAACAATTTCCTATCGTAAAACCCGCATTTGGTTATCATCCAGAGCAGCTTCTACCAACTGAAAAAGAACTTGATGAATTAATAAACTGGATGAGAGTTAACAAAGACAAAATGATTGCAGTAGGTGAGGTAGGACTGCCATTTTTTATGAGGGCAGAAAATAAAATCACAAAAAATGACTATGGCCGCTATATTGAATTCCTTGAAATATTTATAGGTTTAGCAAAAAAATGGGAAAAGCCAATCTCTCTTCATGCGGTCTATTCTGATGCCACAGTTGTTTGTGATCTTCTCGAAAAGCATTCTGTTTCTAAGGCTCATTTTCACTGGTTTAAAGGGGATCAGGAAACAACCGAGAGAATGTTGGCAAACGGATACTTTGTTTCAGTCACTCCTGAGGTTGCGATGGAAGAACCTGAAAACGTCACTCTAGTTCGAAATTATTCGATTAATCAAATTATGGTTGAAACAGATGGTCCATGGCCCTTTGAAGGTCGATTTTCTGGAAAAAGAACACACCCCCTTATGATGAAGGAGTCGCTTAAAAAAATTGCGGAAATCAAGGGTATGAATTTTCAGGATATAAACAAGCAACTTCGAAACAATACTAAAAGATTTTTTAATATATAAATTAGTTGGTGCAATTATTGGATTTATTACATCTTTCTTTATTAATAGGGTAAATGTTAAATCCTATAGCCTAGGCTGTCCCAAAAATGGGACAGCCTTTTCCATTTTTATTTAGTGTTGGTTTTTTTGGCAGCGTTTTCTAATTTACTCTTAGGATCTTCTGTCATTTCCGCATCCTGCCCATAGCCCTGTGGATTAACTCCAGGGGCCTTGACACCGCGATTTCTTGAACCGTTTTTGCTCACCGCTGTTCACCTCCCATTTTTTTAGTATTTCCACGCAAGAATAATAAAACTCAACTTTCTAAACAATAAAGATAAGAGGTGATTATAATGAACAAAGGTGTTTATTTAGCCCTATCGAGTATTGCTTTAGCACAGGGCTTAAAGATTCCCATTCATTACTATAAAAAGAAAGAATGGCGCCCAGACCTCTTTTTCCAAACGGGTGGAATGCCAAGCTCCCATTCAGCAGGGGTTTCTACCCTAACCACCTATATTGCTTTACAACGCGGGCTGCCAACCTTTGATTTTGCCTTATCCTTGGTTTACGGGCTGATTGTTATGTATGACGCACAAGGTATTCGACGGCAAACAGGTGAACTTACCTTAAAGGTAAATTCCATGCATGATTTGATGGAAAAAGTGGATAAAGAAGAAAGTGTAGAATTTGAACAAGAATCTCCAAAAAAGTTAAAGGAAATGTTAGGACACCAGCCTGAAGAAGTAATCGGCGGTGCACTCCTTGGGGCATTAGTAGGAGTGGTTGGGCATATATGCACAAAAAATAGTAGAAAAATGTCGAATTATAAGTTAAAATCGGATAGTAGATGGTTTTAGATTGCTTGGAGAGGGATGGAGAAGCCAGTGCGGACAGTTGATGAGTACTTACATTACTTGGAAGGAAAAGGTTTTCAATTTCAAGAGGATGCAATCGGTTTTATTTATTTCGGAAAAAACTACACGAATGCTTCCGATGAATTGATTAATTCCGCAATAGAGATCACATTAAAAGCCCAGAAAACCTTTGATGGCAGCTTTTATGTGTCATTATTAGAAACCCTTGTGTCGAGCAAAATACAAACAAGAAATGCGGCACTAAAGTTCGTTAAGGAAAGAGAACTAGTGGCAATATAAACAAAAATCCTCCCTAAAAAGGAGGATTTTTGTTACCCTTGATAGCTCTTGTCTTTTCTGAGCACAGGAAATTTGTTGGCAGGAAGCTCTGCAAAAATCATTCCTGCAAAGATAAGCAAGCAGCCAAATAGTGCGCTGACAGATTAGCGTTCACCAGCCCAGTAATAACCGGCAATGGCTGCAAATACAGGCTCCATTGCGAATATTAATGCCACCCTTGTAGCCGTAGTGTATTTTTGAAAATTGGTTTGAATCAAAAACGCTAGGGCCGTAGCTAGCACACTGGTGATCATTAAAGCCACAATGACATCTTGCGAGAGTAAAATTTCAGGATTA
>JAPSKD010000115.1 GCA_031177865.1 Bacillus sp. (in: firmicutes)
AGGGTGGGTTATTTTTTTTGGTTAAACGTCAGAATGGCAATGACTAAACTAGCAAAACCAAACATAATCATCAACGTTTCAAAAATTGTCAAACAGCACCACCCCCTTTCCATTGGGAGCATGCCGACCACCCCTGAGACAACCTTATCTATTGCCATTTTAGTATATCATAAACAACACGATATAAGAACATACATTCGGTTTGCTTGGCAAATTTATCTATTACTTTCTATGATTTGCCAGAGAACAAATCCTCTAAAGCCAATCGCAGTGTTGGGAACATGAATTCAAAACCTGCTTCTTGCAATACCTGAGGCAGCACATGCTGCCCTTTTAAAACGAGTGCACTTTTTTCCCCAAGGACCAGTTTCAGTGCGAAAGAAGGTACAGGAATACGATGAGGACGATGTAAAACCGATCCAATCGTCTTGCCGAAATCGTTCATTTGAAGTGGTGATGGTGAGGTAACATTTACTGGTCCTTGCAAGCGATCATTCTTGATGGCAAACACAACGGCGCGGACAACATCCATAACATGCACCCAGGAAACCCATTGTTCACCGGAACCTACTTTTCCCCCAACAAATAAACGATATGGTAGTGACATTAGAGGCAGTGCACCTCCCTCTTTACCAAGCACGACACCAAATCTCATGAAAACCGCACGAACAGCATGTTCTTCTACTAGTTTCGCTTTGTTTTCCCAATCACGTACCGTCTTCCCTAAAAAATCATTTGCCGTTTCCGTTGAATTTTCCGTATAGACAGTTTTTACTGAGGCAGGATAAATGCCGATTGCGCTGGCATTGATCAGGACAGAAGGCTTTACTGGGAGTAAGGAAATGATTCTGAGTAACTCATCTGTTGCGGTCATCCGACTTTCATATATTTGTTTCTGATGGCTCTCACTCCATCTCCCTTCGTTGATGGAAACACCCGCTAGGTTAATAAAGGCATCCGCATTTCTTATTTCCTTTTCTGGTGAAGCTCCTTTCTCTAGCCACCTTACATATTGGACTTTCCCGGAAGGTTCACGATTGCCTCTTGTTAAAATTACAACAGTATGCCCTTCTGCAAGAAGCAAGTCCGTTAACTTTTTACCGATAAATCCGGAACCGCCAGCTATAACCATCTTCATTTTACTTCCCCCAATTGGTCAATCGTCTAGACATATTTCTTTCTAAAAATTATATCATTTGATACCAAAAATAATAGTATGAATAAAATGTATCTATCGCATTAAAAAAAGCCTCAATATACAAACAGGCCTGTATATTGGGGCAAATTGTTTTAATGTTATTCATGGTTTTCTTCAGCAGCCATGGCCTCTGCTTTCGTGTTATGAACAGTTTCTATTGGATGCTGGGGTGGTGCATAGATAGAATAAAGTTTAAGTGGTTTATTCCCTGTATTGGTTACATTGTGCCATTTACCAGCAGGTACCATGATGGAAAAATCATCAGAAACTCTCTCCTGAAAAGTTAATTCATCTTTTGAATCACCCATTTGAACGATTCCATGACCTTCTTCAACACGCAGGAATTGATCAACGTCTGGGTGCATTTCTAGACCGATATCTTCTCCAACGTCAATACTCATGAAAGTCACTTGGAGATGATTGCCAGTCCATAGGGCGGTACGAAATGTATTGTTTTGTTTAGTCGCTTCATCAATATTCACAACAAACGGTTCTTTTCCATAATCTTTTAATTCGACATTTCTTACCTCAATGATGGGATGCCAATTTCGATATCGATTAGCATAGTCAAATTCGTCAGTATAGCCACAATCGATCGTCTGTCTTTCGTAATTATTCATTGGAACGTTGAAATCATAAGGATTTTGATAAGGATAGGGGTACATATAAGGAACATAGTACAATTTGCTCATTCCCTTCAAAGATTTTCCCGTTATCATATTCTCTTTGTTTAGGGAATGTACCTAAATCTCTACAACAATACCGATTCTTAAAATTAGTGTTTTTCTATTAGTGTGAAGCTAGGATCTATAAGTTTAATGATGGTGGCTTAATCATACAAAAAGGGCTGCTCGATTTAGGAAAGAGCAGCCCTTCCTTATTTTAATATAAGAAGTAATGATTAGAACGTTCGAAACCGTTTTCTTCGATTACGTAAGAACGCTGGTATATCCTGAGATTCCTCTGATACTTCTCGGTGTTGCTCATATTCTAGAACTTCTTCGAAATGTATAATCTGCTCCGGTTCTTGATAGGGTATACGTTGTTCCCTCCGATAGGAAAGTGGCGTTTCCTCTATGGCTGGCTGAGAAGGCATATGTACTTCGATTTCCTCTTTCTCAGTGAAACCAGTAGCAATGACGGTTACAATAATTTCATCTGTTAAGTTTTCATTAATGACCGAACCAAAAATCATATTCAATTCCTCATTCGATGCAGACGCAACGATTTCGGCTGCTTCCTGTACTTCAAATAGACTTAAATTGTGTCCGCCGGTAATATTCATGATTACACCATGTGCTCCATTGATGGAGGTTTCCAATAGCGGACTATTTAATGCCTTTTCCGCTGCTTCCGTTGCACGATTTCTCCCTTCCGCAATACCAATTCCCATGAGTGCCGTTCCTTTATGTGACATAACTGTTTTTACGTCAGCAAAATCAAGGTTAATTAAACCAGGTACTGCAATTAAATCAGAGATACCTTGAACACCCTGGCGAAGAACATTGTCCGCTTCCCGGAACGCTTCAATCATCGGTGTTTTTTTATCTACAATCTCCAATAAGCGATCATTTGGAATAATGATTAATGTATCAACCGCTTCCCTCATTGCACTTATTCCATTTTCTGCGTTAACGGCACGCTTGTGTCCTTCGAATTTGAAAGGACGCGTTACCACTCCAATCGTCAATGCACCAAGCTTACGCGCTATTTTTGCAATCTCAGGTGCTGCACCTGTTCCTGTTCCACCACCCATACCAGCGGTTACGAAAACCATGTCGGCACCTTTTAACACTTCTTCGATCTGATGTTTACTTTCTTCCACAGCTTTTCTTCCTATATCTGGATTAGCCCCGGCACCTAAACCTCTTGTTAAATTGGAGCCGATTTGCATCTTGATCGCTGCCCTTGATTGCTTGATCGCTTGGGAATCCGTATTAACGGCGATAAATTCTACACCGCCAACTCCGTCCTCAATCATTCGGTTTACGGCATTGTTACCCCCGCCACCTACACCAATTACCTTAATCGTGGCCAATTGGTCCATACTTGTATCAAATTCTAACATGGATATTCCTCCCCGTTACCCGAATCCTATTCTTTACAATAATCACTATTATTCGGTAGTAAATCTGTTTTTTCGATTTAGTAGAGTTACTTTTTACCCCAAAGTAAAAGACTAGTAAAATAATATAGTTTTTAGTCTACGGAACATTAAATATATTGTCTAGTTAAGTGTTACCTATTATTAAACGAAGCAACATGGGAAAAAGCACACCCTTCTTTAATGTGAAAAGCAGTCATATTTTTCCTTTTTAGGGGAGTAAGGTCCTGTTTATTTTCTTGGTGTTTCTATTGTTAAGGAAAGTTAACAATCTAGTTACAAATTGGTTAATCTCCTTTGGTTCGACAAATTTTGAAAAAGTCCCTTGTTATGATGGCTATATATCTTAGAAGAAGGAAGAAAAGGAGGAAACATGGCGGAAATATTACTTTATCTGGGTACATATCTCACCGTTACTCTTGCTGTTGGTTGGCTGATTACAATTGGTTTTGATCTTTTTTTAAAATAGAATTGAAATCCTTACGAACAACCTGCCTTTCTTCGTTATCTGGATCATTAAAAAACTCATTTGCAATGAAGAATTGCAAATGAGTTCTAATTAGCTTTGTTTAATTATTATGTTCAAGAGCCTGAAAAACTGCCATCATATCTCGTTTATTCAACTCACGAATACGATTAAAAATAGGGATATCTGCGACAGCCTCAGTAACTTGGCTTTCTGCCACAACATCACTTACTTTACCAGTAAGCCATGTTTCCACCTCTATACCCTCGACAATTTCCTTGCGCCCTTCCTCATTAATGCCGCTCGCATGACAGCTCACACATGGTACCGATAATTTATACACGCCATCATGGAGATTATCTTCTGAAATAACCTTCTTTCCTTTACAGAAAGGACATGGATGAGCTGCTTTTATTTTATTGATTAAGGTAACAATTTTTTTGTATCCAAACGCTTCATACACATACGTTAGTTTTTTATATTTTCCATTCGTGAAATAGTTATCAATAATGGTTTCTCTCGTTTCAGTAATAGTGTCAAAATCACAGATGGTAATTAGATTTTTACTGCTTATGGCTTCGATATTGCCACTAATATTGTCCCAGAATGGTAAAGCATTTTGTAGAACCACTTCATAGCCAACAAAGCTGGCTAGTTCTAATTCAAGCATTTTCAAACTCACTTGTGTTTCCCGTGGCAATAAGGATACATCTTCTGTGAGTGCCATATCGCCGCCTACAATTGCTTTTAGTTTTTCGAGTTCTGGTAACTTCCCTACTGTATCGATAACTTGATCAAGAGGCATTTGGATAATCTCTCGAATATCACGATCACCAAAATGTAGTTTTTTTCGGTGTTTTAATACAGTTCCCTGACAGACTGGACAAGTAATCATCTCTTTTGATGCTTTCATCTGCTCTTTAATAATCGATTTCGAAATGAACATGTAACGCCCAAGGATGATATTAAAGCCTTCCCATGTCCTCTGTGCCTTACCTGCTTTATCGTAAAATGACTTATCCCAATACCCATATAAGAAGGTATGCTTTTCTGCTTCTGTCATCTCATTGTAGCTTTTACTAATATCTTGACCAAGTTCATTCTTAATCTCATCAAAAAGGAATTGCAATTTTGGATATTGATACCATTTTAAAACCTCCATCACATCTGGATATAATAACCCATCCCAGAATGGTACGGTTTTGTCTTGTACGACCACATCAAAATCAAACTTTTCAATGACACGGCGGCCAGAGCAGCATGGACAATGATTCTCTTGATGATAGAAATCAAAGCTTCGTGTATCTTTATTTGTCGGATGAGCCGCCACAATATGGTTGATTAGACCGCCAAGTTCATAGAGAAAACTATATTGACTATACAAATGTCGTTCAAGATCAATGGCAATAACAGGTGCGATTGTTTCAGATTCGTATTCTCCATAGATCAAACGTGCCATGGATGACAAGCTTTTTAAAATGCCGCCTTTATAGATGTTTTCAGCATTTTTAAAATAGGCGATTTGATTTTCTTGTTGATAGCGAATACCACTTTGCAACCCAAGCGTTGAAGTAATTTGAATGGGCTTATCGTTTTCTTCATGCTTATTATGACGATTATACTCATCATGACTCTGAACATCTAAATGCGTGACAGGTTCAATCTGTCTTTTTCCAAAATCAACGATATAATCAGAGCTTTCAAGCATATAGGCATTATGTTCAATCATGATGATGGAGACAGATTCGTCTTGAAGAATGACTCTAATACTATCTATAAATTGATTTAAGATATTTTGTGACAACCCTTTTGAAGGCTCGTCAAAAATAAACAGCGTATGAGGGTTCCTGGTGTTTGCAAACAACTCAGATACTAAATGCACACACTGAAATTCTCCCGTCGATAAGGTTTGTGTCTTTCTTTCTAACGTCAAATAACCAAGTCCGAGCTTTATTAATAAACTTAAGCGTTTATGTGCGATGTCTTCCTTTGGCAGTTCTTCAATAATATCTTCAATCGACCGCTGAAAAATATCGTCAATGTCCTCACTATATTTGGTAAGTTTTCTTTTTATATCTAAAAATGTCGCAACGGTTGAACGACTAGTGATCGATTGGTTTCGATCCTGCCCAACGATTACCAGCTTGTCTTTTGGATAACGATTCAAAAAATCTTTAGCGATACACTCATTAACCAGCGTGGATTTACCACTTCCAGACTCACCCGTGAAGGTGACAAGTCTATTTTTAGGAATTTGAATTTCAGGCATTTGAATATTACGGCAATACAGATCACGAAATTCATAGTGTTCTGTTGGAGGTTCAGGATTTCGTTCCCAAATGACTGGTTTTGGACGTGGTGATTCTTCTACAATTTTTCCGCCATACTTTCCGCTGCCAGGTCCAAAGAACAATTGATCTTTCGTTGAATTGAGTACGGTGTCTGAATGATCAATAAGCCAAATTTGATTATTAAAGCCTAATTTTCTGATCTGTTCTAAAATTTTCAGTAGTGTTTGATGATCAAGACCAACAGAAATTTCATCGATAATAATCACGGTATTTTCACTTGCTGCCATGAATTCTGCCAAGTAAAGCCGAGTTAATTCTCCACCCGATAAGGTCCCCATAATCCGGTTTAAGGTTAAGTAACCGATATTCATATTGATAATGTTTTGAAGTATATGTAATTTACCTTCACTGATATGTAAATCTTCTGCTAGAGAGAAAATAGTTTCAATGCTTAAGTTGTTTGCAACAGAAATACTATGTGGCTGATCAAATAATTCAAGCTTATACTGCTCTACTTCTTGGCTATAGCGCCTGCCCTTACACTTTGGACATTCAACATTTTTGGTCGTCCCACGACCTTTACAATCTGGACACCAGCCTAGTGCATTATTAAAGGAAAAGACTTCTGGAGATAGATGATATTTTTTCGAAAAACTTTCCCGGATCTCTTTAAAAACTCCAGTGTGTGTTCCAATGGTCGAACGTGGATTGGAGGAAATGGATGATTTTCCGAGAAAAAGGACCAACGGCATGTCTTCCATCTTAATCGCACTGAAATTCGTTTCCATGATATTGGAAAATAGATATTGATATTCAGCCTTTGGTAACAGGGAAACAAGACGCTTCTTGGATTCTTCCCCAATGGTTTGACAGAATGTGGTTTTACCAGAACCAGATAAACCGGCAATTCCTAGTGATTGATCTACTGGTATGGAGGCATCTAATTTGTTGATATTGTTGGCAATTAATGAATTAATTTTCAATGGATATCCTCTCCACTCTTTTAATTTCATCATTAATAATAGCATATCTACAAGTTAACACGTATTTATAGAAAAAACGTTTACAAATTCGCATGATAAAAAGCCAAAAGGCACCTGAATAACTCAGCTGCCTTTTGGCTTTCATTTTAAATGCGTTTATACTTTGTAAAATTAAACTGCTTGTTTCATAGATTTCGTCTGATTTACGGCCAGGTTTTTAAGTTGAGATTCTAATTGAGCTAAATCAGCTTAAACTTTCTCCTTCAGTCGATCAAAAATCACAATGGTAATATAATAGGAACCTACAAAATAACTGATACACATCAACCAAGTAAGAAACATTTTATTTCCCCCTTTGTTATTGTCTTAATGTTATTTTAAGGGATTCACCCCTCTTCTGATGTGATATGCATCACGAAGAATGAGATTGAATCGAATTTTTTTACACTAAATGTTTCAAATTTTTAACAGTCACATTACAAATCGTTAACTAGCTGTTGGTTCGACAAATTCTTAACTAACACTTGTTATAATGACCTTATCTACATATTTCTTAAATATTCATATATTGATAATAATAGAGGAGGCATTGTTATGACCGAACTATATTCCCCTAGTCATGTACAAGAATTGCTTGGGATCGATAGCAATACATTACGAAAGTATGCCACTCTGTTAGAAAGACATGGGTATCCTATTCACCGAAATAGCAGAGGACATCGGAGCTATTTTGAAAAGGATATTAACACGCTTCGTAAATTCATAGATTTCAGCAGTCAAGAGGGTATGACCTTGGAACTTTCAGCCCAAGCCATAATGACATGGATTTCTGAAGAAAATAAAACAATCACCATGTCGGATGAAAATCTGCCATTAACTGAACCAGACAAAGAAATGTCGCTGAATGGTGATTTTAATGAATTCATGGAACGTATAGAAAATTTAGAGCGCATCAACATGGATTTGATCAAACTGCTAAAGGAGAAAGCGGTACGGGAAGCGTATCTAGAAGATAAGATGAACCAAATCTTAAAGTATGTGGAACGAACAGAGCAACTGCTAGAGGAGCGTAGTAATTTCATGTTGGAAGAAACAAGAAAGCAGATTGCAGCTGCACAGCAAAGGAAATGGTGGCACTGGTGGAAATAAAAAAACGTCATTCTTTATGGAATGGCGTTTTCTAACTACTTTGCCTTCTTTAATCTATTGGCCTTATGTTGTTCAAAATCCCACACCGATAAAAACTTTTTTGTGGAAGTATAGCCTGACTTATAGAGAAAGTCGATTTCATCCTTATTCAGTTCAAAATCAGTTGCGTTAATGTCCCCTGTCGGAATTTTTATTGTACGCTCTAGCGTATCTTCGTTCATATGTCGTAGATCATGGGCTTGAAGCATCGTTTTAAATATATTTTTGAAAAGATGCAGTGGCGTTGGTATTACTGGGTCTATACTAACTTTATCTTTTACAAAACGAAAGCCGAAGGTTGGAAATCTAGGGTTTTGCGTATCAAAAATCCAAATTGGGAAATTACTCAGCAAACCGCCATCTAATATATAGGATTTATTAAGATCTTTCGATTGCCAAATAACCGGACGGAAGAAAAATGGGATCGATGCACTCATCATTACCGCAGTTGAAACCTTCAAATCTGCAGGAGTCATTCTATAGCGCTCTAAATCATCCGGTAAAATAAGCATTTGCCCATTCGAAACATCTGAAGCGATGATCTTCAACTTTCCATCTGGAAGATCTGCAAATGTTTGAATCCCTTTTTTTAAAAGAAGAGAATCGACCCAGGCTTCCAAATAATCATTTTTATATATACCTAGATTAAACATTAGTTCAAGTAAACTGCCAAAAATGGGGATTCGGTTCATGAAAGTCCTACCTCGAAGCTTTGAAAAATCCAGTTCACTTAAGTGCTTTCTAATTTCATAGCTTTTAAAGCCGCTTGCCAAAAGAGCGGCGATTACGGCTCCTGCTGAGGTTCCAGCTATTCTTTGCCATTCTACCTTTTCCTCTTCCATGGCTTGAATGGCTCCGACAAAAGCAATTCCCCTTGCCCCGCCGCCTTCAAAAACAGCATCCGCCTTCAACTATTTTCACCTCACGTTATGTGTCATAAATTTTAAAATACTAGGTTTTTTCATGCAAAGTTTTCATTACGGAGTAAAATGATCATTATATATTGGTTAGTTGACCATGTACTAAGTCTTTATCTAATTCACGTACTCGATCATAAGACTGTAATAATTGATCAGGCACCAATGTTCTCCCATACACCCAAGCATTCGTTTCTATTTCCATTTTAAGCTTTGCGATTTCGTGGTCTTCACCATACTTTAAAATCCTCAAATCATGTTTGTTTTTCTTAAAATCTAAAAAATAACCAATGACATGATAAAGAATAATTTTAACAAAGTTTTCATCTGTCTCTTTAATCCTAATCTTATTTATATAACCATTAACTTGAAGATAATTAAATTTTATCGTGTTTGTCGAAACGTTATAGCTCATAGGTACTTTGAGTTTATTGTTAATTTCATAGTTAATATCTAATTTGTGCTGATCTAAAGTTTCTTCAATGATTTTCTCAATATTCCTGATATAAAGCATTATTCTTACACTTCCCTTTTGCTGACAATATACGTTTTCTATTACCTGAATGTTCCTATACTGCTTCTATTTTACAAATATGAATTAAAACTATAAAGCTATAATACCAAAATTTAATAAACACAGAATAAAACAAATCTAGATACCTATTTAGTCACTGACGAAATTGGGGAATAATCCCTATGCAAAAAAAGCGTCCCTGCACCTTGGATGAACTTTCATCTACTCGGTGCGGGACACTTTTTGGTTCAATTCATATTATATTTTTTTAAAACCATTTAATGTTACCTTTAAATATTAAAAATAAAGAGACGAGTAATAAGAATAAACCTGAAATACGATACCAATCAATCGGTATTCGTTGATTCGTGAAGATTCCAAAATGATCAAGTGCAACACTGATAAATAACTGTCCAACAATTACTGCTGTAATAGCTGATGCTACTCCAATTTTTGGTACGATGGCAACCATAATAGATACATAAACAACTCCAAGCGCTCCACCTAGCAGCTGCCATTTCGAAACGTTTGTTACTTTTAATAGATCTCCTTTTCCCGCAAAAATAACGAGTAATAAAAGAATAATTGTACCGATAAAAAAAGAAACAAAAGTAGCTTCAATTACTCCAATCTTTTTTCCCAACACACCATTTATCCCGGCTTGTAACCCAATACAAGTCCCTCCAATGATGGCTAACAGTAAGTAAAAAAACATATACATCATTCAATCCACCCAAAACCTTAAGGAAAAACCTTAAGGCCAAATAATAATAATAATAAATATTCTGCTAATAGGTCTATACTAATACTTTAACCTTTTGATTTAATTATAGTCTTCCGCTATTCATGTTGGGAAGAAGAACTCTCCAACTTCTGTGTAAAGAATACTGGAGCATAATCTACATTTTTCAGCCATATAGATTCTTGTCCATGTAAAGATTCCTTTACCCATACATCCCCTTTGAATGCCTTTTCCTTTTTACGAAACCAAGTAAGCCGAGATCCAACAACCTGAGGATCTTCATCCAGTTCATTCTCCTTTGGAAAGGTAATCTTTTGTTGTTCTTCTGATCTAATATTAATAGCATAAAGTGCTGTAAACATTGTTGGGACTGGTCCTTCGTCCCACTCCTTATTCTCTTTTGCACGAGCTGCAATTACCTTATCTGGAGAGAACCATTCTAAATCAAGGTCAACAAAGCCTTTAGGAGTATATTCTTTTTGTTGTATCGAACTAGGCATATCAGCAATTTTCGTTTTTTTGTTTTCAACGAAAAATCTGCCTTCACCTGAAATGTAAGCGAGTTGATTAGCTGACGCTGACCACTTGATCCAATCTTTATACCCTAACATTTTTCCAACAGCTTGAAATTGATCTCCTTGTGATGATAAAACACATAATGTGTTACTATCGTTTGACCATGAAGCTGTTGGCGTCGCTAGAAAACTAACCCACTTTCCATCAAAACTCCATTTAAAATAGTTAGCCGAAATCGCAAATAAATCAGATTCATTCGTTTGAATCGTATAAAAGGGCTTCATTTTCTTTGCGTCAAGATTGGCATCGACAGGAATTCTAAACAGGTGAACAGGTCCCCATCCAGTAGGAAGTAAATTCGATTCGGAGGAAACAATAAATTCTTTGCCATTCGGAAACCATTCAAAATCACATACACCTAAAGAGACATTTTCAAACCCATGCGGTCGTCCATTCTTTTCTTTCGTAATATTTAATACACCGCCGGAATTGTAGGCTAGTTGATTTTTTAGCGGGGACCACTTAAAATCTGATGTTTGAATGGTTACATAAGGCTGATAGCTCTCTTTCTCCATTGTATCGTATATGAATAAATTTGATTTCTCTCCCTGTTCATCACCATCAATATACGCAATAAAACGACCATCATACGACCATTTTGGAGAATGCACATATTGTTCTTTAGTGAGTTGGACCTCTTTGTCTCCCTTTTTGATCCATAACTGATGGTCACGGATAAATGCAGCAGTTAGTGGAACTTCAGCACTGATCATCGTTGAAAGATGAGAACAGATCAAGATCATTAGTAGTAAAACCCGAAAACCCATAATCAATCCCTCCTGCTTTTAGGATGTCCTGATCATGAATAGGAATTCTTACTTACAATACCGGTCATTCAAAATCAATAAAAAACGAACGTAAACAATAAAAGATATTCAAAAAAAGCAAGTCACCCCTCGCATGATAGTTCGCGGGGACTTACTTTTTTTGGCTAAGTTTACTATCTACTGCTTCCAATTATAGTACCATTTACCGTTTCTCAACTTACTATGTACTTCCCCACTTTTTTCAAGGTAAATAAGTCGTGCGATTGTGGCCATAAGTGGAGCAAAGAATTTGGTGGTAGAAAGAGACCCGTAAATGTCCTGGCAAACTTGCCACGCTGTCTTTTCCTCGTTTCCAATAAAATTTAAGATTTGTTGTAAGCGATAGTTGTGACTCTTGATCATTTCATCTATCCGATCGTTCAAGTTGTAAATAAGTTCACTATGACCTGGCAACACAAGCTTGGTAGAATATACCTTTAATTTTTCCAAGGAGGCAAAATTATCTTTTATTGGATTCTCATCGTACTCCGACCAAAGAGCCACGATTGGTGAAAGTCCAGCTAACACATGATCTCCTGTTAACATCACCTCCTGATTCTGATTATAAAAACAGAAATGGTCATAAGAATGTCCTGGAGTCCAAATGGTTTCATACATATCGTTTCCTAGCTTGATAGTCTGCTGGTTTTCAAATATTCCATCAGGCTCCAATTCATAGGCAGCAGCTTCTGAATTACCCATATTTTGAGAGATTTCAGGGCAATCATGTGATTTTAGGAAATTGTGAAGCCAATTGACCCTATTTTTGTTTCGTTTTCTCTGTAATTCTTGATAACCTAAACTTGAAATAAAGACAGGCACGCGATGATGGTCTTGAAACCATCTAGCCAGTCCACAATGATCTGGATGGGCATGTGTTAAAACTAATTTTTCTACAGGGATTCCCGATGCCAATGTTTTCTCCCAAATACCGATCGATTCTTTTGCTTCACTACCTGTATCGACAATCGTAAAGCCGTTTTCTCCTCGGAATAAGTAACTGTTCATTTCAAACATTCCAAACGGATACCGAACAACTAGTTGATAGATATCCTCTGAGATTTTAATAAGCGTTGGGTACTGGTCCATCTATTAGAACCTCCTCTATCTATATGTAGGATTTGTATGGTCTTTTGATGAAAATGCAACATTATATATTCGTTAAGTGACCAAATAATATGTTTTTATCTAATTCATATACAAAACCATAAAACTGTAATAATTGCTCTGGCAAGCATTCGTTTCTATGTGTAGATTACGTTTGTCAATTTCGTCGTCTTCACTATACATCAGCGTCCTTAAAAACTATGTAATAACACAACGACATTTCTACGTAACTAGTAAAAATGCCGTCACGTATTTACTATATTCTTCTGTTTTTCCTCTTAAACCTGTTCTACAAATGTATTTTTCACTTTACTTTTGAAGTTTCAAGCTACCTAACAAAGTTGATCTTTATTTTGCTGAGACTTTTGTTTCATTCATCCAAGTTTTTTCTTACAGGCTATTAATAAGTAAAGCTATTAACTACACAAACCTCCCATTAACCAAGGACGATGTCGATAGGGACCAATCGGAATTTGAATTAAGCTGGTTTTTCCTTGTGGTCCCATTTTATAAATTTCATCACACAGATTGGAATCATATCCGAGGAGCGGGTGGCCACCCATTCCACTGGCTCCTGCCGATAAGAGTAATCGTTGCACGAGCATCCCAGCCTCCATTTGTTGGATTCGATATCCTCTGTATCCGAGTGTAGTTTTATAGTAATCCTTAACTCCTGTGACATGTATACAGAGTGGTACTTGGAGCAAATTTACATTATATAACGACATACCTGATTGCAGTAGGAGTCGATGATCTCCGAGATGGACCTGATGTAATGCATGAATAGTGCTGTCATATTGATACGCACCATTTGGAATTCCTTCAACATTATACAAACAGACATTCAGCGAGACACGCGGCTCGTGCTTCTTGTGCGCGGCTTCCAAATCATTTCGATACAAAAAGGAATCCGTTGCCTCGTGTAGCAGATTTGCCAGTTGGACTTGACTTACCTTTCCCAAAATGAAATCCATATCTGGAGAAAATCGGTTTCGACAAACAGATCCCAGATCATACGACAGCCTCTCCGCATGAGGCAGAGCTACAGCTTGACCATCACTAATAACATTTTCCTTCGCCTCGATCATCCCAAACTTTGTTGTAGAATCCAACATGGACACTTCATTCAACTTGGTTAACATCGGATACTCTTTAACCTTTTGTGACCGGACGTAGTGTTTCGGCTCAATCGATTTCAATTCTTGGCACAACTCGGCTGAAGATACCATTCTGTCCATTTCTCTCCCATTGGCTGACCAAATGGTAGGTTCTACCGAAAGCGGGATCACCGCATAAACGCTCTCCTCTTGTTCAGATAATCCAAGCAAATGATTCATGGCCCGATCAAGAAATTGGAAGTATACCCCAGATTCAACGCCAAACCGCTTCGATACTTCCAATAATTGTCCAATCAAGACTCCCGCATCCAATCCCTGTAATCGGTAGGCAAAGTTATTATATTTAAAAAAATTTTTCCAAAACATGGTCGATACAAAAACCGTCCCAAAACTTGCTGAAATCTCACAACGATTACCAAGTCCTCTAGCAATATAGGAATCGAAATTTCCTT
>JAPSKD010000474.1 GCA_031177865.1 Bacillus sp. (in: firmicutes)
CTGTCTTCGCCCATTGCTTTTTCAATGAGACTCTGATCATTGAAAAGCTCTTTTTTTGAGGAAACATACGTACCAAGCGTACTATTTGTTGTATGGTTAAAAACAAATAGGGTAATTTCCTTTTGCAGCTGGGCATATCCTTCAAGTCCAAGTGCATAGCAGAAACGAATGACCGTAGTTTCGCTTGTTCCAGCTTCCTTCCCAACCTCAGCCGCAGAATGCACGCCGATAAATGTCGGATTTTTTAACACGAAGTTCGCGACTTTTTGTTGTGCCTTAGATAGCTCATTAAACCTCATTTCAATCTGATCCTTGATTGTCTGTGTACCTCCCAAAAAGAATCCTCACCTTTTATTGGATATCATATGAAGTTTAGACTTCATTTTAATGTTTATAAATTTATCATAAATCTGATTCGAAAACAATCAAAATTCTGAAAATTTTATCTCTAGTATTTTTACATTCATTGACTACTATAGGAACTTGTTCTGATGTCCTAACGGGTGTTCCGTCACCTATCGCAAAATGTGAAATTATAAAAATAAATACAAGGTAAAATGTATATAAATTTGCACCCCTTTTAAGGTGCTTTGTTTATTTATGTTTTACCTTTTGATCTTCTAAATAAAAAGAGCTATGCAGAAATTGTCTGATTAGCTCAGCTTGTTTGGGCAACGATTGCCAAATAGAAAGGCTGCCATTTGAGACAGCCAGATTTAGTCATACAAATTAATATTTATAAGATTGACCACCGTCAATATTAATGACAGCTGCATTCACAAATGTAGCTTCACCTGATAATAAGAAAGCAACCACGCTTGCCACTTCATCTGGTCTTCCAAAACGTTTCGTAGGATTTACACTAACAAATTCTCGTCCTGCTTCTTCCCAATTTACTGGATCAATTTGTTTTAATGATGCTTCTACCATTGGTGTCATTATGGCACCTGGAGCAATGGCATTGACGGTAATACCATATTGGCCATATTCTACCGCTGAATTACGAGTTAACCCAACGACACCATGTTTTTACTGGCAGCATATCCTGATTGATTCCCAACACCGCGGGTACCACCAACAGAGGCAGTGTTGACAATTGAACCATAACCTTGTTCTCTCATTACTTTTAATACATATTTCAAGCCATAGAATACACCTTTTAAGTTAACACTAATAACTTTATCGAATTCATCCAAACCGTAGTCTTCTGTTAAACCTTGTTTACCTTCGATCCCGGCATTATTGAAGAATCCATCAATTTCACCAAAACTCTCCACTGTTTTGTTTACATAATTTTGAACAGCTTGTTCATCTACCACGTTTGCCGTAATGAAGATGATTTCTGCGTTTGGTGCAACTTCAGCAATTTTTGCTTTTGTTTCTTCCAATCCTTTTTCATTTAGGTCCACTAAAGATAATTTAGCGCCCTCTTTTGCAAGCCGAACAGCTGTTTCCTGTCCTAATCCAGAACCTCCACCTGTAATAATCACTACTTTTCCTTCAAAACGATTCATAATAAACTCTCTTTTATGTTTGGTTCTACTACCTGCTAACTCATAGTAGTTTGTGACAACTTTTGCAAAAAGTATTTGTCATATTTACTTTTAATTCCCCAATAGTTTGGATAAGAAACCTAATTTATACTCAAACCTTATTTACCAGCACACTTTTACATAGGCTAAAGGATCCAAAGGTTAGCTGCAAATGCCCCTAAGTTGGAAGTGTAAGCGACTACTAAACCAACTATATCAAGGAATATATCGACCTTTCTTAAAAAAATCTAAAAAAAAGCCGTTTTTCAACGGCTTTTTTTAGATTGTATTTGTTAATTCATTTATCCCTAATTTCCCATTAAGTTTTCAAATATAACAGAGATATTCCATTCCATCATTCCAATATAAGAATCTCCATCTTCACCTGGTTTTCCAAGAGAGTCTGTAAATAATGTCCCACCAATTGGAACACCAGTTTCTGTTGAAACCATTTCCATACTGCGAGGGTCGATACTCGTTTCTACAAATAATACTGGAATTTCTTGTTCATTGATTAAATCAACAATTTGCTTTACTTGTTGCGGTGTTCCTTGATTTTCTGCATTGATTTCCCAAATGTATCCTGCCTCAAATTCGTATGCATCACTAAAATATTTAAAAGCTCCCTCGCTTGTAACTAAAAAACGCTTTTCCTTAGGAATTTTATTAAAGCTTTCTAACGCTTCTTGATGAAGTTTTTCTAATTTCAAAATATATTCTTTAGCGTTTTTTTCGTAAATATTTGCATTCGCTGAATCTATTTCAATCAGTGCATCTCTTGCATTTTCTGCATACTTAATTCCGTTTCGGATATCAAGCCATGCATGTGGATCTTCTTCACCTTCATTTCCTTCTGATGTTAAAAATTTAGGATCTACTCCTTCACTTAGTCTAAATACAGGCGCATCCTCACCAGTCTTTCCTGCAGTTTGGATAAGTTTCTCAAACCAAGAGTTACCCGCTTCAAGATTTAAACCATTATAAAAAACGACATCTGCATCTGTTGTTTTCTGAATGTCTAATGGAAGTGGGTCATATTCATGCGGAT
>JAPSKD010000475.1 GCA_031177865.1 Bacillus sp. (in: firmicutes)
TGTCATAAGTAATTCACCTCATCTTGAATAACTCTATTTTTTAAGGTATCCAGATTTGATAATAAAATTCTCTTACATAACCAGTCATGCCATATGAAACAGACTTAACATATTCACTCTGGTAATTCTTCTTCCCCCTCATTGAAAATGTCTTCAAATTGAAAAAACCGATTTTCCTTATTGAAAATCGGTTTTTAGGGTGATAAAGAATATTAAATATCAAATTTAACGTTACCGATCCATTTTACGAATTCGGGATCTCTATGAGAAAAGAACACACTGTTTTTTGTATCTAAAGCAGCAATCCGCTTCATATCCTCTTGTTTTAATTCAAAGTCAAAGATATTAACGTTTTCGATGATTCTTTCTTTATGAACAGATTTTGGAATGACCACGATTCCTCTTTGTGTCAACCAACGTAAAATGACCTGAGCCACGGATTTATTATACTTTTCACCAATCCCTTCTAAAGTTTCGTTTTGGAACATGTTATTTTTCCCTTCAGCAAAAGGCCCCCAGGACATTATCTGAACATTGTTCTCTTTCATAAGGTTATGACTATCTACTTGTTGGCAGAAAGGATGAGTTTCAACCTGATTTACTGCTGGAACTACTTCATTATGCTCAATCAAATCCACCAGACGGTCTGGATAGAAATTGCTTACTCCAATTGCCCTGATCTTTCCTTCACTATACAATTCCTCCATAGCACGCCAAGAACCATATACATCCCCAAAAGGCTGATGAATTAAATATAAATCAATATAATCCACCTGTAGCCTTTTCAGTGACTTTGCAAATGCCATTTTTGCATTTTCAAAACCAGCATCCTGAATCCAAAGTTTTGTCGTAATAAATATTTCTTCTCTTGGAACACCACTCCGCTTGATAGCTCTGCCTACCGCTTCTTCATTCATATAAGCTGCAGCGGTATCAATCAAGCGATAACCCGCCATAAGGGCATCATAAACGGCCTGTTCACATTGGACTGCATCCTCAATTTGATACACACCAAAACCGAGAATGGGCATTTCAACACCATTTTTTAAAATTACTTTTTGCATATATAATTCCTCCTATATTTTAAAATGTACTATTTCAAATCACTGATTTTACACCGTTTAGACCGCTATA
Organism: Bacillus sp. (in: firmicutes); assembly: GCA_031177865.1. Lineage (GTDB taxonomy): Bacteria > Bacillota > Bacilli > Bacillales > Cytobacillaceae > Neobacillus. The sequence goes on from JAPSKD010000475.1 coordinate 1,135, forward strand.
GTTGTGATTTACAATTTCAGTAATTTGAACTATGATAATCCTATCACCTTCGAGTAACACGAAGGCAAGGGATATTAAACAGTTTGAATAAAAAATTTTCAGGAAGTGTTACAATGCATACTGTAAAAGAAGTATCCAAGCTACTTAGTCTAACTGAACATACCGTCCGTTTCTATACAGATAAAGGATTAGTTCCAAGTATAAAGCGTGACAAAAACAACAATCGATTTTTTGATGAAGAATCAATCAGTTGGCTTATAGGTGTTAAATATTTGAAACAATGTGGGATGTCAGTGGAAGACATTAAATCCTATGTAGATTTGTGTTTGGAAGGCCGTTCTACCATTCAAGAACGCTATGAAATCATTATGAAACAAAAAGCCATTGCTATGTCTCAGTTAGAAGAGGCAAAACAAAGAGCTAAATATATGGAAGAAAAGGCAAATCATTACCTTGATATTATCAATGGTGTAATCCCAGATGATACGAATCCGAAAGAATGGGAGTCCAGAAATTCTAATATCCCGCAAAAAGAAAGAACAAGCTGATATTCTTTTGGAAAATCGCCTTGTTCTAAAGTAGATGAACCTGAAACTGCCGCCTAATAATTAGCTCGATTTCTTTCTTTTACAACGATCGCTACCCGAAAATTTTACTAATTAACCCCGTAGTGGAATAACAAAAAAAACTCCACTTCACATTGATGTAAAGCAACCTTTATCTTAGCTACTAAGTATGTAATTACAACTTTGTTAAACAGTCCGTTTTTATAATATCTTTTTGTGGCTCAACTACATATTTTAGAGAGAAAGCCTTTTGAAATTATTTTTTAAATTTTTCTTTAAATAGAAGCTTGTTAATCTAATTATCATAAGCCGTTTCTTTTTTTTATTATATTTTATTTATGAATAGATTTATACGTTAGTTTCACACCTCATTTAAGGCAATACCTCTCGTAAAGATACGAAAAACCCCCGTCCATGATGAAATAGACGGAGGGTACGTCATAATCGAAAACTGGTTGGCATGGTGGTTTATGTACATTTTAGCCCCTATAGCTTTCCCTCGCCATTTTAGGTAGGTTTACTAGAATCGTACGCAATTATTGATAGATTCTATATTTTATTATTTTTAATGAATTATTCGCAATTTTTGTAAGTTTTAAATTTGTAATTCAATTAAATCATCGGCATATTGCCAATCATAAGGTGTTTCTTGATAAACGTAAAAGTTCAACCAGTTATGAAACAGTAAATGTCCGTGGGCTCGCCAAGTATTTTTCGGTGTTTTACTTGGATCGTTATCTGGGAAGTAACTCACGGGCATGTCCACTAGTTCTCCATTTGTAACATCCCGTTTATATTCATCCGCTAAAGTTGTGGCATCATA
>JAPSKD010000476.1 GCA_031177865.1 Bacillus sp. (in: firmicutes)
ATAAGCTGTTTACTTGAAAAGCCAATAAGGGGTCATTACTAGCGTGTTCATTTAAAATGCCCACACAATTGATGATAATATCAGGTTTTATCATTTCAATAATTTCTTCCAGTCTTGCAAAATCAGTCACGTCGAGATAAATGCTGTTTTGATCTTTTCTAACTCTTGATGTATAGAATACTTCATACGCTTTTTGTGTGAAATAGGCTGTCATTATATGTCCCGCCATTCCTTTTCCACCAAGAATCAATAGTTTCATTAGATAAACCCGCCTTTTATTAACATCTCTTTAATTTCCTCTTTGCTCATTAATCCTGTACTAGAATTATAGCTTTCTAAATTTACATGGGGATATTGTGCATAATGTTCCTTTACACCATTAATATTAATGGCTGGCAAAATAACAAAATATTCTTCGTCATAAGCAACTGTCATTGTACTTTCATATGCAGAAAGAAGTAATTCATGTATTTTCTCCCCTGGTCGGATCCCGAGGGTCTCAATCTCAATATTTTCCTTATTAGAAGCCTCTATTAATACCTGGGCAATGTCAATAATCCTGCAGGCTGGCATCTTCATGACAAAGATTTCCCCCCCGATGCTTTCAAAAGTTGCCTTAAATAATAGTTTAATTGCATCCTGTACGGTTAAGAAAAAACGCGTCATTCTTATATCTGTAATTCCAACTTTGTGCTTTTCTTGAATTTGCCTTTTAAACACATGGATGACACTCCCATTTGTCCCTAATACATTTCCTCCTCTGATACATACAAACTTCGTATTGGTATTTAATGTATTCGCATGAATAATTAGTCTTTCGCCCATAGCTTTTGATAAACCATAGAAATTGGAAGGGTCTGAGGCTTTATCGGTAGAAATATAAATCACTTTTTTAACATTGGAGCTAATAGCAGCATCTATTACATTCTGCGTTCCAATTACGTTTGATTTTAATGCTTCGATGGGTTGATCCTCGCATACCGGAACATGCTTTAAAGCAGCTAAATGAAAAATATAATCTACACCTTGGCTTGCTTCAATTAATGTGTCTTTCTCTTTAATATCTCCAATAATAAAATGCAGTGTTGGATTATGGTCGAACTCTTGTTTCATGGCAAATTGACTGGTCTCATTTCTTGAAAAAATACGGATTTCCTTTGGATTGTATGTCAAAAGCTGTTTAACTAGTTCATGTCCCCACGAACCTGTCCCGCCTGTAACGAAAATAATTTTATCTTTAAACAATTTCCATGCCTCCTAATAAAATTTTAATCACTTTATCCGAAACGTTTATATGGTCGTATCCTTCAGGGTAGGACCATGTTTTTGGCTGAGTTACCATAACATGAACACAATCAAGTATCTTTTTTGCATTTATCCCTGATAGCATGTTGCTTCCACATTCTATTGTTTCGGGTCTTTCTGTCGTTTTACGAATGGTTACTGTAGGTACGAAAAATAAGCAGCATTCTTCCTGGACTGTTCCACTATCTGTTAACACACAAAAAGCGTTTTTTTCTAGTTTGACAAAATCAAAAAAGCCAAAGGGTTCATGAAATTCAACTAATGGATGAACCGCTATTGATGAATTGCTCTCTAATCTCGATTTTGTTCGAGGATGAATACTGCAAATTACCCTTTTTTGATAGTTCTCAGCAACCAAATTAATTCCCTTTATAATTTCTAGTAAGCGGTCCTCATGGTCGACATTTTCAGCACGGTGAGTCGTGACTAAAAAGTAGTTTTCTTTTTTTAAGGATAGCTTGCTAAGGATATCACTTTGTTCTATATGGTTTTTGTAATTCTCTAATACCTCATAAATGGGATTGCCTGACAGAATAATTCGATTTGAAGGAATCCCTTCCTTTACTAAATTCTCTTTGCCTTGAGGAGTATAGGGCAAATTAAAACTCGAAATGGCGTCGATCACACGACGGTTCTTTTCCTCTGGTACTTCAAGATCAAAACATCGGTTGCCAGCTTCCATATGGATAACTGGGATCCCCATTCTTTCCGCTAAAATTGCACTTAATCCGCTGTTTGTGTCACCTAAGACTAAAACTTTATCTGGTTTTTCTTTTAATAGGATGGTCTCAAGACCTTTAAACATTTCCGAAAGCTGCTGCCCTAAGGTTTGCTGATGATCCTGCAATACAAAATTTGGTTTTCTAATCCCTAACTGTTGAAAGAATATATCACTTAATGACGAAGTAAAATTTTGTCCTGTATGAACTAAAGTGTGCTGTTCTGCAAAATAATCTAATTTTTTTATAATCAGGCTTAGGCGTATAATTTCAGGCCGTGTCCCCAAAATGGTCATAACTTTCATCTGTTAACACCCCTTAGTAAAATAGTTTTTTTGATTTTCTTTTCATGCTTGGCCTTTCTTTCTTAATAGATTATGCGGCTATCTTCTTGTTGCAATGGCGACCTATTGCTATGTTCACCAATTAAATTTGATATATTTACCAATCTGCTATTATTTAGTTGAAATACATAT
>JAPSKD010000116.1 GCA_031177865.1 Bacillus sp. (in: firmicutes)
CCAAGATTTTTAGCCAGCGAAGGGTCTGCCTCGAATAGCCAAATTGGTTCTTCTGTTGCAAATCCGCCGCCAAAGTTAATTTCTACAACTCCTCCATCTTTCTTCTCAGAGGTTCCTGAAGACTTTTCCCCGGAACAAGCTGCAAGGATGAAGGCTAGCGAGATCAGACAGAAAAATAATAAGTATTTTTTCACAAATAACAACTCCCATTATCTCTCAAATTTTTAAACGATTGACATCCCCTTACTAAAACCATCCCATTTGTTTCATTTTCGATTTCATTTAAATATGAAAGGCAAAATTAGAGTTTATAACACTATCACCCTCCTTTTGTGTTTTATATACAAAAACAAGTTTTGTTATATGTACATTGTAATAACAGTTGAGATAGTAGTCAATTGATTTATTTGAAAATATATAATTTTCAGTTAATCCTAAATAAAAAAAAGTCTCCAGTTTCCTGAGACTTTTCAACTTTAAAGATATTCAATAAAGGTTGTGTGATGGATATAATTTTACATGCTATTTTAATTATCTGAACGGCTTTCTCTTTATCCCTCTCACGAAATGTTTTTCTTTTTTAATCTTTGGGTGAGATAGCTAAGAACTGGATATAATATAATAATCCGCATTCTACCTGAGGTGAAATTAATGAATCGCAAGCTAGTCCTTTTGCTCAGTTTTCTCTATGTAGCATTTATGGCTATCCTATTTTTTCTTTATCGCTCGGAAGGGGAATCTTATAAATCAACCGTTGCCATCGGTGGGATGGTTTCTGGGGCAGTCCCACTTCTCTTAGCCCTATTTACAAAGCTCCATTTCAATTTGCCAATTGTTATTTCCTATTTACTTTTTTTAGTCGGTTCGCAATACTGCGGCTCGATTCTAGGTTGGTATGGACTTGGCTGGTGGGATACCTTTATGCACTTCCTTAGTGGTGCCATCCTTGCGTTTGCTGGAATCGCTTTATATGAAAGGTTAGTTCATCGAGACGCAGAACTGGAAATATCCCCTTGGATTATCTTTCTATTTACCTTATCTTTCGCCGCTTTGGGCGGAGTGATATGGGAAATCTATGAGTTTAGCTCTGATCAATTTTTCAATATGACGTTACAAGGCGGGGGTAATGACGATACGATGATTGATTTAATTTCCGATACAGGCGGCGGGCTAATCATTGCCCTCTGGGCTGGGGTACGAACAAAAATAAAATTAAGGAAAAGTCATCAGCATCCTCAATTTTCCTGATCAAAATGTCGGTTCGCTGATATAGTTGAATTAACGCCGATATATTCCATTTATCGCTGATATATGAAAAAAATCGAATAAAAAAAGCAGTCTAAAATTAATTTTAGATCTGCTTTTTCCGTTTTTTATACGGGTACTGCTGCGAAAAACTCATCATATAGAGCTTGAACCGCTCTTTTTTCATCGATTTGTTTTACACCAAACATCATACTTACCTCGGATGAACCTTGGTTAATCATTTCAATATTCACTTCTGCCTTCGCTAACGCTTTAGAGGCACGGGCCATTGTTCCCACATTCCGGCGCATTCCTTCACCTACAACCATAATCAGTGAAAGACTGTGCTGGACTCTTACCTCATCAGCATGTAACTCTGACTCTATTCTCCAGATAATTTCATTTTCCATGTCAGGGTCGAGCTGGGCTTCTCTCAATATCACTGATACATCATCAATCCCTGAAGGTGTGTGTTCATACGACAATCCATATTCTTCTAAAATACTCAAAAGCTTTCGCCCAAAACCAATTTCTCTATTCATTAAGTATTTGCTAACGTAAATACTGCAGAATCCTTTATCACTCGCTATTCCCACAACAGGCCCATTCGTATTATCACGATTATATACAATTCGTGTTCCAGGTGCTACTGGATTATTGGTGTTTTTAATCTGCACTGGGATACCTGCACGGAAGGCCGGTACAAGTGCCTCGTCATGCAACACCGTAAATCCGGCATAAGATAATTCTCGCATTTCACGGTAAGTTAACTCTTTGATTTCCTTTGGATTATGAACAAGGTTTGGATTAACAGAAAAAACAGCATCCACATCCGTGAAATTCTCATATAGAGTTGCTTTTATTCCGTTGGCTAAAATAGAACCAGTTATATCGGATCCACTTCGTGAGAATGTAAAGACTTCACCTTGTTTACTATAGCCGAAGAATCCTGGAAAAATTATGATTCCGGGGACCTCACGCAACGCATATAACTTCTCATACGATTCAGGTAAAACCTGTGCATGGCCAGGTTCATCACTGACTAGCAGCCCAGCTTCCCTTGGATTTACATATGTTGCCTCAACACCCTGCTCCCTAAAGTAAGCCGCAACTAATTTAGCGTTATTATCCTCTCCGCTTGCTTTTACGAGATCCATAAACCGGTCAGGCTTACTTCGATCTCCGTTTAATCTCTCTGATAAATCGTGATGTATTTCACTAATTATCTCATTAGGGAGAGCTAACTCTGCTGCAATGGAGGAATATCTTGACATAACCGCGTTAAACTTCTCAGTTGGATTATTATCTTGTAGACATTGTTCAGCGCACTCTATCAACAAGTCCGTTACCTTCTCATCCTCAGCAAACCTTTTCCCAGGAGCAGACACAACCACAACTTTCCGCTCAGGGTCGGACATCACTACCTGAAAAACTTTTTCGATTTGTTCTCCTGAAGCTAAAGAGGATCCTCCAAACTTTACAACCTTCATTACAACATCACCTATCCCAAAAAAGTATAATCCTAATTTTATCGCTATTCAGAAAATAATCAAGTCTTTTTTCTCCTCGAAAAGGACATTTGTATTTTTCTGGAGGACAAAACGAAAAAAAGTGAAATTATCCCTGATAAAGTCACGTACAATTTTTAGGGATTTTCACTTTTTCATTATTTCAATAAAGTGAGCGAGGATTTTAGCTGTAAGTCCCCAAATCGCCTTCTCCTCATAAAGGTAAAAATATTCATCGATCGCCCTTGTCCGCCAATTATAATTTTCTCCGCCAACAATTAAATCAAAGGGAAAGTTCTCCTCAGGCTCCACTTTAAAATGAACATGGTAAATATCCGGGGTATTTTCCATAAAATAGGTTAATGGCACTGTGAATATTTCTCCCACTTCCGCTGGATTTGGCTGGATTTCCTCTGGATTTTTCATAATTGCTACAAAGGGATAAATCATCATTCCAAAAGGGGAAATCATGAAGTCAAGCGGATATACCTCCGTTAAGTTCTCTCTGCTTATTCCCAATTCTTCGATTGTTTCCCTAATCGCTGCACTTTTCTCATCTATATCTTGGGGATCAATTCTGCCCCCTGGGAAACAAATTTCACCAGGCTGCCTTCTCAGCTGGAGTGAACGTACCTCAAACAATACATGAATCCCATCCTCTCTTTCTATAAGCGGTATCATTACGGCATATCTTGAGAATTTATCACTTCCCAAAATGCTAGGTGTATGTTTTTTTAATTTCAATTGAACAGATACAAAGTTCATGATTTTCACCTCCAATGTTAAAAGTCTTTATAACAATACTATCATTAACTATTTATTTAATACCTATCTTATTATTTTTATCTAACAAAAAACAACCCAATACTCTTTGATTGGATTGTTTTAAATAAATTATCGTTATTTTTCCACCCATGAAAACATATAATCTAGGTCCTCTATTAAATTAGCCGACTTAACCACTTTAAGCGGATGGAAGGTATCAATCATAACGGCTAGTTCCAATGTTTCTTTTTTTCCAATGCTAGCTTCTGTCTTTCCAGGATGCGGCCCATGTGGAATTCCACTTGGATGTAAAGTAATGGACTCCAATTGCACTCCTTTACGGCTCATGAAATTCCCTTTAACATAATAAAGTAATTCGTCACTATTTACATTACTATGATAATAAGGAGCAGGTATGGCCTCTGGATGATAATCAAACATTCTTGGCACAAAAGAACAAACTACAAAATGATTCCCTTCGAAGGTTTGATGGACAGGAGGCGGCTGATGAATTCTTCCCGTTATTGGCTCAAAATCCTCCACATTAAAAGCCCAAGGGTAAAGGTATCCATCCCAACCAATGACATCGAAAGGATGATGTCCTAATAAATGAGAATGAAGCGACCCACGAGATTTTGTTACGATCTCAAACTCTCCTTTTTCGTCAAAGGTCTCTAGTATTTCCGGACCACGAAAATCACGTTCACAGAATGGACTGTGCTCAAGCATTTGTCCATATTCATTTCGATACCTTCTTGGCGTTGTAATTTGGCTATACGATTCTACAAACAACAATTTTGTTTCTTCCTTCTCATCGGGAATCATTCGATAAATGGTTCCAATAGGTATTAATAGATAATCGCCAGCTCGATAAGATAAGTTTCCAAACATGGTTTCAAGCTTACCTGAGCCATAGTGAACAAAAAGCATTTCATCTCCATCACCATTGCGGTAAAAGCTTTTCATTGGTTCATTTACAGAAGCGGTTCCAATTAATAAATCCTGATTTCCTAAAATATATTCCCGCGCTGAAAGCGCATCCCCTTTTTTGATAGTCTTGTTTGTCAAAAAGAGGCGGTGCTTTAATGATTGCTGGTTCTCATATTCTGGCATATAGCTGCCAATCATCTCCGCTTTCTGTACTTCTGTTGGCATGTGATGGTGATAGAGAATCGATTGGGTCCCTGAAAAGCCGCGTGTACCCATTACCTGCTCTCGATAGAGACTTCCATCTTCTTTTTTAAACATGGTATGGCGTTTATGAGGAATCCTGCCCATTTGCCGATAATACATGTTTTCACCTCACTTCAATCATATATTATGGAGTTCTTTAACACACCTAATTTATCAATCTCTAATTCAACCTCGTCCCCCGGCTGCAGCCAGCGATGGACCTCTGTACCGAGTTCTAGGATACATCCTGTCCCAACCGTACCAGAACCGATGATTTCACCAGGATAAAGTGTGACACCCGCTGAAGCCCTCTCAATCATTTCTCCAAACGAATAGTAGATATCCTTCATATTTCCTTCAGAAAGAAGGATTCCATTAATCCTTGCCCTCATACTTATGTCAAAGCCTTTACCCGATCTTAATGGTTCCATCTCGTCCTTAGTAATAATCCATGGTCCTATTGAGGTTGCAAAATCCTTTCCCTTTGCAGGACCTAATCCTACCTTCATTTCCTGTCTTTGAAGATCCCGTGCACTCCAGTCATTAAGAATACAATAACCAAAAATATAATCTTCTGCTTCTTCAGCCGTGATATTTCTCCCCTGCTTTCCAATAATGCAAGCAACCTCAAGCTCATAATCAAGCCAATTGCATTCGATAGGCTTAGAAATTTTGTCTTCGGGACCCTTGATTGCCAGGTGATTCGAAAAATAAAAAACAGGAATTTGATACCATTCCGGAATCATTTTCAGACCCCTGTTCTCCCTGGCAGATTTAACATGATGTTCAAATGCATAGAAATCACGGAAACTTTTTGGGTGTGGCAGTGGTGTAATTAACCTAATTTCATTTAATGCATATGCACCTTTATCACCAAAGGATAACTGTATTAGACCCTTGGCTATTTTTAAATTACCTTCACTCTGCTCAAGAAAGTCGATCATATTTCCTGGCAATTTCCCGTTCGTAGCTTCATGCATATCAATAACAAGGTCAGATTCTAACAGCACTCCAGACCTTACAGTTCCATCACTTTTTTCAAAGGTTACGAATCTCATATGAGTCACCTAGTTTCCTATTTCCTAATAATATCGAACGTTTTCCCTAATGGATTGGTATAAGTATTCCCTGCCATTCTGCCAATAGGTTGGAGTTTTGCAGTATCGATTCTCCCATTCTGAAATAATTCATCATCAACATGAATATTCAATACCTTACCTATTACTAGACTCCCTGCTCCTGGTTTGTCACCAAAATCCAACACCTGATTGAGCTCGCACTCCAAATGTACGAGTGATTCCTTTATGCGAGGGACTTTCACTATCAGACTAGGCTCTTTTGTTAAACCTGCTTGGTCCAGCTCATCCACTTCAGGAGCAAATTCAATTGCACAATCATTCATCTGCTTCGCCATGTTTTCACTGACGATATTGATGACAAATTGCTTCGTTTTCTCTATATTTACGAGTGTATCTTTTTTTGCTCCATCAGTCCCCCTTCTCATGGGTGAAAAACAGATCAGCATAGGGTCGGCGCATATGGCAGTAAAGAAACTAAAGGGAGCCGCATTGGCATTTCCATTTTCATCCATGGTTGACACAAAAGCTATCGGACGTGGCAAGATTGAGCCAATTAGCAGCTTATAGGCGTCTCTCCATTCAAGTGTGTCAGGTGACACTTCCATTCCTACTACACCTCTTTCCTTTAAACTCTTGAAAAAAGGGAGAAATCTCTCCCCTATTCCTTCCGTACGTGGTTTTCCCCTTATAAGTTTCCTCTTCGAGCCTGTTCTCTTTCGATCGATTCAAATAATGCCTTGAAGTTTCCTTCACCAAAGCCGCGCGCACCCTTACGCTGAATGATTTCGATGAATAATGTAGGTCTATCGACGATCGGCTTGGTGAATATTTGCAGCAAGTAGCCCTCATCATCACGATCGACTAGAATATTTAATTCTCGAAGTTTCTCGATCTCTTCATCAATTTTGCCGATTCGCTGCCCCAAATCCTCATAATAGGTACTTGGTGTATTTAAGAACTCAACTCCATTCTTTTTCAAGGTGGAAACAGTTGAGACAATATCCTCCGTTAGGATTGCAAGGTGCTGTACCCCAGGACCATTATAGAATTCTAAATACTCTTGAATTTGTGATTTGCGTTTCCCTTCAGCTGGTTCGTTAATTGGGAACTTGATTCTGCCTCCATTATGCATAACCTTTGACATTAACGCAGAATACTCTGTTGTAATATCTTTATCTGTGAAATGCTTCATCTCTACAAATCCCATTACTTTAGAATAATATTCGACCCATTCTTCCATTCTCTCAACGTTACCGACCACATGATCAATACCAATCAAGCCAGCATCTTCAATTGGCAGATAAACGGAATAAGCATCAAAACCTGGCATGAAAATACCCTGATAATTCTTGCGTTCTACTAACGTATGGATCGTATCTCCATATGTACCGAGAACGGCTTTTTTTATTGTCCCCTTATCATCCTTCAGCTCAAATGGTGGAATAAGGGCAATGCCACCACGCTCTACAGCAGCGTTATATGCTTTATCCACATCATCTACTAAGAGAGCTACGTCTTTTACACCGTCACCATGTTTTTTTACAAACTGAGCAACTCGTGTATCTTCTTTATAGGAACCAGTAAGAACAAGGCGGATATTTCTTTGCTGAAGTACATAGGAAACGGTTTCACGATTTCCCGTTTCAAGACCGGAGTATGCAACAGGCTTAAATCCAAATGCTGTACAAAAAAAGTGACAGGCTTGCTTCGCATTATTTGTGTATATTTCGATATAGTCGACATCTCTGACAGGAAAAAAATCGTTCACACGTTGATCGGCTTTTATGCGTTTTTCTTTCATTTATATTCCTCCTGTTATCTTTTAATTATTAATATTCAGAATATATATTAAGTGATACTAACGTGTCCTCTCAAGAGCAGCCGGTAAAGCAATAACGCTTTTTAGTAGTAAAGATTTCCCCAAATAAAAAAAGAAACAACCTAGAAAAAGGCTGTTTCTTAATAAGTTTAGGACAATACGGCACGGTCACTGGCCATTTGTACTCCGCGAATTCTTTTAAATTCCTCTAATAATCCTTCAATCGTTAAGTTTTTCTTGTTTTCTGCATTTACTTCTAAAATGATTTGACCTTTATCCATCATGATTAAGCGATTTCCAAGGTCAATGGCTTGCTGCATATTGTGGGTGACCATTAAGGTCGTAAGCTGGTATTTCTCAACAATTTCACGCGTAAGGTTGGTTATTAGTTCAGCTCTCGATGGGTCAAGCGCAGCTGTATGTTCATCAAGCAATAAAATGGCAGGCTCTGTGAAGGTTGCCATTAATAGTGATAATGCCTGCCGTTCTCCTCCAGATAACAATCCTACCTTTGCACTTAACCGGTTTTCTAAGCCAAGGTGTAAAGATTCAAGCACTTCCCGAAAGTAATCACGTCTTTTTTTCGTGACTCCCCTTCTGAAGGTCCTCGTTTTATTACGTGAGTAAGCCATCGCCAAATTTTCTTCAATCGTCATACTAGGAGCTGTTCCCGCCATTGGGTCTTGAAAAACACGCCCTATCATTTTCGAACGTTTGAATTCTGACATCGCGGTTACATTTTGGCCGTCAATGTGGATCTCACCCACATCTGGTACTAAAACACCTGAAATGATATTCATTAAGGTTGATTTTCCCGCACCATTACTGCCAATAACGGTTACAAAATCACCTGGTTTTAAAGTTAGATTAATATGGTCAATCGCAATTTTTTCATCAGGAGTTCCTTCATTAAAAATCTTATGAATCTGATTTAATTGCAGCATGATTCTCACCCTTTCGCTTTAGCCGATGCCTGTACCATGTTCATCTTTTCTTGTCTTCTCTTGGCTTTACGCTTTTTCTCTTTAGAGTGTTCTATTAATTTTGGTGCAGTTAAAGCAATAATTACAATTAGTGCTGTGATTACCTTCATATCACCCGGGTCAAGGAATTCCACCCTCAATGCTAGTGTAACAACAATACGGTAGATGATGGATCCTCCGATAACCGCAAGAGTCGCTCTAGCAATTGATTTGGTACCAAATAAGGCTTCACCGATAATGACAGAAGCTAAACCAATAACAATCATCCCTATACCCATACCCACATCCGCAAAACCACCTTGCTGCGCGATTAAAGCTCCAGAAAAGGCAACCAGTGCATTGGATAACCCAAGACCCAGGATGGTAAGGAGGTTTGTATTGGCAGAGAAACTGCGAATCATTTGTTTATTATTACCAGTCGCTCTAACAGCAAGGCCAATTTCCGTTTGTAGAAATAAATCTGTAAGCCATTTGATTACAAAGGTAACGATTATCATAAAAATTAAAATTCCCCATGTACCAGGAAGGCTGTCTCCTAAACCAACCATCGTTAAAAGGCTGTTTAAAAAGGAATCAATACCGAGACTATCGAAAAATTCTCCAATTTTTGTAAAAGACGTTTCTGTATTCAAAAGAGGAATATTAGATCTACCCATGATTCTAAGATTAATAGAATAAAGGGCAATCATCATTAAGATACCAGATAACAAATTATTAATTTTTCCAAAAGTATGCAGCAATCCGGTCATACATCCTGCTGCAAAGCCTGCAAATAATGCCATTATTGTGGCCAAAAACGGGTTCACGCCACCAGCAATCAAGACTGCTGATAGTGCTGCACCTGTAACAAAACTCCCATCTACCGTTAAATCCGGAAAATCCAGAATACGAAAGGAAAGATAGACGCCCAGTGCCATAATCGCGTAGATGATACCTGCTTCAAATGATCCAAATATGGCTGTAAACATTGAGATCATCCTTTCTGTAAGTCTTTGTTCAACATTAATTTAATCCTATACAGTTATGAAGGAGTCAACCAGTTTGGGGGCTGACTCCTTGCAATACCCTATGTGTATTATTCGCCTTCGTAAAACTCTCCAAGTTCTTTCCATTCGTCTTTTACTTCAAGCCCTTGTGCTTGTGCAGCTTGCTTGTTAATCACAAGTGTTAAGCTGCTTGGCAATTCGACTGGGATTTCTGAAGCCTTTTTATTTCCACTTAAGATTTCAACAGCCATTAAACCTGATTGATAGCCTAGGTCAAAATAATCAAAGCCACTTGCTGCCACTGCACCTTTTTTCATCGAATCAAGTTCACCGACAAATAGAGGGATTTTCTTGCTATTTGCAACCGAAATAACTGACTCAAGAGCAGAAACAACTGTGTTATCAGTCGGAATATAGATAGCATCTACACGGCCTACTAAAGATTCAGCTGCTTGTTTCACTTCAGCAGAGGTTGAGACTGAAACTTCTACAAGCTTAGCGCCTTTTGTTTCTGCTAACTTTTTCACTTCTTCCACTTGTACAACAGAGTTTTGTTCTCCAGAATTATAAATAACACCAATTTCCTTCGCTTTCACTTCTTCTGTAATGAAGTTAATCGTTTTTGCTGTTCCTTCAGGATGATTATCCGTTGTACCTGTAATATTTTCACCTGGCTGATCAAATGACTTCACTAAACCAGCACCCACAGGGTCAGTTACCGAAGTAAAGATGATAGGAATTTCCTTCGTTGCATTCAAAGCACCAGTGGCACTTGGCGTTGCATTTGCAAAAATAAGATCGACTTTATCCCCAACGAAATTATTAGAGATGGTTTGAACATTCGCGGTTTCACCTTGCGCATTTTGTTCATCGAATTCCACTTTAAGACCTTTTTCTACTAATGCCTTTTTAAACCCTTCTGTTGCTGCGTCCAATGAAGGGTGAGCTGCATACTGGCTAATACCAATTTTAAATACCTTCTCCCCCTCTTTTTCCGTTCCTCCCGCGGATTCCTTACTGCCGCACCCAGCAAGCAACATCATCCCTGCTAAGGCGAAGGATAATACTTTTGCACCTTTTTTCATTCTTACATCCCCCAATTTTACGTTTAATTTTCTAAAAATTTATTATATTATAAAAGTTATTCTAGTATTTTTTCATACCAAAAGTCAATAGAATTACATAAAATTATTTTTCTGCTTTAAAGCGACAAATTTCTTAATGATACTTAAATGAAAATTGTTGATTAGAATAAAGAAAAAGCCCTCGAATTTCCGAGAGCTTTTATCTGTAATAGCTATTTATCTTGACCATTCTTCTGTTTGGGCTAATAATTTATCGATTTCTATTTTTTTTAATTTTTTTGTGATTTTCTCAGATGTTAGATTTTCTGTAGATTCTAGTAACTTATCGATATCAATCATTGTTGTTCCCATATCTAACCTCCATTGTATATTTACCAAAGTATTCGTACCATAGTGGACATTTTGTGGGGGTACAAGTAAAGAGGAAACCAAAAGACCTAGTCCCTATCGTTGTTGTTAGTATAGGTATGCTAAAACTCATTATTTATTTATCATTAATAGTTTAATTTTTATATGAAATTAATCGTGTGAATGGGGTATACTTGAATGGTTGTTTTTTCAAATTTTTGTACAAACTAATCCTAAATGGGAGGTGTAAGTACAAAATGAAAATAAAAATCGTAGTAAGTTTCTCTATCTTTTCACTATTACTATCAGCCGCATGGTTCCTGCACCAGCAACAAAATCATCAGGAATATAATAAAATGGACTCCCATTTAAATAGTCTGAATGTAGTTCCTATGAGGAATGAAATGACTCCGCTGAATACAAATGTAAGCACTGAGAACTCTAACGTCCAATGGAAATTATACATGCCATTCAGGCCAAGGGAATATGTTCGGATTATAGCGCCCTACTAAGGATGAAACAAATTGAACTCGGTATTTAAAAAGTGTTCCGAACAATTATTCGGAACACTTTTTTATGATATTAATCTACAGATGATTTCTCCATTACCTTTTTATTATATTCTTTCAAGTCGTCTCTTACACTTTTATCCCAAAGTTTTACTCCTGAATTATAGGCTGCCCTGTTAATTAAATGGCCAGAAATGGGGGAAGTCATAAAGAGGAAGATAATTCCTAAGATCAACCTTGAATTAAAATGACCTTCAAGTGCATAAAAGTATAGAAAAGTTCCCAATAGAATAGACATTACCCCTAATGTAGCAGCTTTTGAGGCGGCATGATTTCTCGTATAAACATCAGGGAGTCTAATCACTCCAATCGTAGCAATTAGGCAAAACAGGGATCCAACTAAGATAAAGAATCCAATGAAAAAATCAATGATTACGCTCACGTTCGATAATAACCCCCTTTTCCAAATACTTAGCAAACGCCACTGTTCCGATAAAGGCAAGAATCCCAATTAAAAGTATGATCTCAAGAAAAGCATGAGAGTTTAAAACGATTGATATCAATGCTGTAATGGCAACAAGATTCACACCAATTGCATCTAATGCAATCACCCGGTCGGCTACACTGGGACCTTTTATTACCCGATAAATCAATCCAAGCATCGAAATGGAGCAGAATAACAAAGCTAATCGAATAATAATCTCAATCATTATCTGCTCACCTCCAAAATAGCTTTTTCAAAGGAATTCTTTATACTGTTAATCTCATCTTCTACTTCCCCGATATTCATCGCATGAATGAAAAGGGTTTTATTATCTTCTGAAACATCAATGACTAATGTACCGGGTGTTAATGTTATTAAACTTGAGAGTAAAGTGATTTGCCAATCCTTTGTTAGAACTGTGTCCATTGCAAAAATAGCTGGCCTCATATCTAATTTAGGTTTTAATACAACTTTTACAATGGCTATATTGGACAAAATTAGTTCCTTGATAAAAATAAAAATCAGCTTTATGAAGGACCATAATCGAAATAAATAAAAACGGCTATGGAAGTAACGTCTTAGCACAAATATGACAAGGAGTCCAAAAATATAGCCTTTTATAAAACTAATGGGATCGTAGGAAACCTTAATAAACATCCATAAAAAGGCTAACACTACATTCAATAAAATTTGAAATGCCAAAACTTATTCACTCCTTTAAGACAGCATCAATATACAAGTTGGGATTTATTAAGGTATCGGCTGCCTGAGAA
The DNA here is from genome assembly GCA_031177865.1 of Bacillus sp. (in: firmicutes). Lineage (GTDB taxonomy): Bacteria > Bacillota > Bacilli > Bacillales > Cytobacillaceae > Neobacillus. Next base: position 12,758 of record JAPSKD010000116.1, read on the forward strand.
ATATACGGCAATATGGATTCAGAACCAATTCCGTAAAGAGCAGAAAATACTACTAAAATAACAGGAGCAATAAGCAATTGTTTTACAGGTGCTTTTTCCTCACCACGATAAATGCGGTCCTTTCCCCAAAAACCGTTAATAAAGATTTTCATAACTGAAAAAAGAACGAGTAAACTGGACATCAATGTAATGAAGCCGCCAATAAAGCTCTCTCCCTCAAATCCTCCTTGCACAATAAGGAGCTTTCCAACAAAACCACTCAATGGTGGAATTCCAGCTAGAGCTAATGCAGCGATAAAAAAAGTCCAGCCAAGACCTGGATATCGGGTAATTAGCCCGCTAATATTTCTTAAATTACTAGTTCCGGTAATCGTAATGACAATTCCTATTAGCAGAAATAACGCTGCTTTAATAATCATATCGTGAATCAAATAGTAAACAGCACCTGACATCGAAGCTGTGTTCAAGACAGAAACCCCAAAAAGAATCACACCTACAGCGATGATGATATTATAAATAATAATGTTCTTGATATCCCAGTAAGCCATTGCACCAATAACACCGAACACAATGGACAGAATCGCTAGAATGGAGAGAATAGCAAAAGCATCTGTATCATGATAAAAGAAAAGCGTATAGGTTCTTGTAATCGAGTAAACTCCTACTTTTGTCAATAAAGCCCCAAAAAGTGCTAACACAGGGGCTGGTGGTGCGTAATAGGATCCAGGCATCCAAAAGTGGAGTGGAAATATGGCTCCTTTTAAACCAAAAACGATTAAAAACAAGACAGCAATAACTGTTAATATCCCTGGCAACCCATTTACACTAATTTCATTGATTCGACTAGAAATATGAGCCATATTTAACGTGCCGACTACGGAATATAAGTAGGCAACCGTAATAACAAATAATGCTGATGATATGACATTGACAAGTAAATATTTAATGGATTCTCTTAGTTGTATCTTAGTTCCTCCAAGTACTAACAAAACATAGGAAGACATAAGCATTACCTCAAAGAATACAAAAAGGTTAAAGATATCTCCTGTTGTAAAAGCTCCGTTCACTCCTACTAATAAAAAGTTAAAAACAGCATAGTAGTAATATTTTTCACGTTCTTCTCCAATTGATTTAAAGGAGTAAATTAAACAAACAAACGAAATAAGGCTTGTTGTAAGTACTAATAGTGCTGAAAACATGTCAGATACTAAAGTAATCCCAAATGGAGCGTCCCAGCTGCTCACATTAAGAGATTGTATCCCATCAGTGCGTACCTTTTGTACAATTAGCCCAGCAGCAA
>JAPSKD010000477.1 GCA_031177865.1 Bacillus sp. (in: firmicutes)
TAACGTTCCGGCAAAATCTTGGGCACTTTCTTCCCGCAATGTGAACATTTGTACAGCTATTGGAATGTTTTTCAACCTTATCCCCCATTTCTTAAAACCTTCCTTATTTGATTACATATTAAAGGGTGTTAAAGTAATTAAATATAGATGATATAATCAAAACATCTACTATTTTGCTATTTTATTAAAAAAGAGGGAGCATATGACTACAAATATTTTATTTTGCGGCTACTCGTATCACACAAATGGATATCATTCGCAGCATAAATCCGGATACCCCTCTTATCTATTCCGCCTGCAAACAGAAGGCATTTGTGAAGTAGTAGTGAAGGGTAGAAAAATGGAGCTCGAGAAAGGAGACCTTCTGCTTATAAAACCAGGGGATCACTATGAATTACTAGTAAATCCGGGCCAAAACAGCGGCGACTATCACTTAGTATGCGAAGGTGCATGGGTGGACAAATGGTGGAACACTTCCGAAAAGCCGGCTGTCTCTAGAATCGATTTGGATGATAAGCTGTTAGTTCTATGGCGCTATATCATGATGGAAAAACGCCGTCCAACCTCCAGCCAAAACGAAGAGCTCACAAGCTATTTGCTGCGAGCTCTCTGCTTAACTTTAGAACGGGCCATTAATGAAACAGTGCCTTCTTTTAACGTTCCCTATACTGTGACAAGGATGTTGCGATACATAGAAGAACATGCTACAACTTCATTGAAAGTCGAGGATGTGGCTAGGCATGCTGGTCTTAGTGTCTCCCGTTCCGTTCATCTTTTCAAAAGCAGCGTTGGAAAGACGATGATTGAATATGCCCTTGAAATCCGTTTATCTGCTGCAATTGAGCGAATGAAATACACATCCTTGACACTAGAGCAAATTGCCGAGGATTGCGGCTTCGGCAGCTATCCTTATTTTCATAGAGTATTTCATAAGAGGTATGGCGTTGCTCCAGGGGTATACAGACGTCTGGAATACTAGAAAAAAGAGGGATGGAAGCTTTCCCTCTTTTGGTGGTAGTTTGTCCTATTTTCTTGGATCTACATAATCAGGATAATCCGTAATAATTCCATCTACGTTCATATCTAAAAGGAAATCAGCTGCTTCTTGGCTGCGAACCGTCCAGGATTGAATTTTCATTCCAAGTGTGTGCACTTGATCAACCAATTCTTTTGATACGATTCCATAGCTTGGGTTAAAGTAATCAGCATACGTTGCAAATTCTTTCAAAGCTTGTTCTGTTGTGTGGGCTCTATTGGATGTAAGGACACCAATCGGCACCTTTGGAAGCAAACTGTTTGTTATTTTCATAGATTCAAAATTAAACGATTGAATAATAATCTTTTCATTTTGCGGTTTATCGAGGTTTCGCTCTTTTAATTTCTGTGCAACCTGTGCTTCAATTCCAGGATAAAGCTCAGGTGCCTTTAATTCTATTAAAATACCAACTTTTCCATGATAACGGTCAAGAATTTCATCGAAGGTAGGAATCATTTCTCCTCTGAATTGTTCACCCTTCCAGCTGCCAGCATCAAGGCTTCTGATTTGTTCAAAAGTTAAATCCTTCACTCTTCCTGTCCCATCAGTTGTTCTGTCAACCGTTGTATCATGAATGATGACCAATTCCCCATCCTTGCTTCTTTGGACATCAATTTCAATATAATCGGATTTCATTTCGACGCCTTTATCAAAAGCGGCAATCGTATTTTCCGGTGCATAACCTGATGCACCACGGTGAGCAACATTATCCACTTTTCGTAACTCCCCAGTTGTTTCTGCTGCAAAAGCCTGTTGAAAAGGACTAAATAATAAACTAAAAGCCAGGCCTGCTCCAACCACAAATGCTTTTTTCATGTTTCTCCATCTCCCTTTTATATGTCTGCTACTACAAATAAAATTGTACGGGTAAATTGTTTAGCACATATGTAGTTACCATTTAGACTTGGTTAAAGTCATGTAAATAAACATAGTGAAATATTCATACATTAATTTACAAAAAATTGGTTCTTTTTCCTATTGTAAATAAAATAAGCAGAGAAAGAGGAGCCTATCTCTGCTTATCACTGTTCACATATTCTGCTCGATATTCATTTGGAGTAATTCCCTCGACCTTTTTAAATACCTTTCGAAAATACTTATCATCCTGATAGCCAATCATTCCCGCAATCTCATAGATTTTTAATTGACTGTTTTTCAATAAGGATTTTGCCTTATCCATTCTAATTCTTACAATGTAATCTGAGATGTTCTCGTTAAATTCCTGTTTAAATTTCCTAGAGATATATTCTCTGCTCATATAAAAATGGTCTGATATCTCCTGCAGCTTTACATCCCGGTCAAAATTTTCCTGAAGGTACTTTTCAATATCCGTAATGATATTATTACTTTTTTGCAATGTTCTTTTCTTAACTTTTTTCAAAAAAATGATGATTTCACGCTTTTTTCTCTTTTTAT
>JAPSKD010000478.1 GCA_031177865.1 Bacillus sp. (in: firmicutes)
GATTCAACTGTTTTTGGTACAAACGTGTTTTTTATTCCTAAGGGTGCAAAAAATCCACAAGCTGCAATTAACTTTGCTTTATATGGTAACCAAGATAAAGTGTTAGCAGATAACATTAATATATGGAGATCCATTTCCATCTGGAAAGAAAAATCAGATGCGATCAAATGGGATAATGACCCCGTTTATGAAACCGTGTTAAAAGTTGCAGCTTCACCTGATTCTGGTCATCCTGCTCTAACCTCTGTAGCAAGTGAAATGGGTGATGAACTTACAAGCATTCGTGATGATGTCATTTATAATCATGAAGACCCAACACAGCTGCTTCAAAAGTCACAGGGAAAATTACAAGAAACTCTTGATAAAAAGTAAAGCGTTTTCAACCGGATTTTGTCATAAGCAAAATCCGGGGCTTTTAAAAAGTGAAGGAGGGAGATTTATATGAAGATGTCACTCCCAGCTGAGGAACCAAAACACCAACGCCACATTCTTCCCAAACAGAGACATGCTACAAAATTGAATAAAGTGAACAAAAACATGAGTAAATTACTCGTCTACTTAATTTTGATTTTATTTTCTTTAGCATTTATTGTGCCATTTCTTTGGCTTATTTCCGGCTCATTAAAGGACAGTTCAGAACTTTTTGCTGATCCACCTATTTGGATTCCTGAAGTTCTAAATTGGTCGAATTATAAGGAAGCCTTCTCGGCATTTCCTTTCTTCTTATACTTAAAGAATACGCTCATTGTTGTTGTTTTTACATGTATTGGGGCTGTGCTCTCTAATGCTTTTATTGCATATGGTTTTTCTAGAATAGATTGGAAACATCGAGATACCGTTTTTGTTATTGTTTTGGCTACATTAATGCTTCCTTTTCAAGTTATCATGATTCCTTTATTTCTTCTATTTAAAGAAATTGGTTGGATTGGAACGTACTATCCTTTAATTGTTCCACACTTTTTCGGAAATGCTTTCTTCATTTTTTTATTAAGACAATTCTTTAAAGGAATTCCTAAAGAATTATCCGAAGCGGCGAAAATGGATGGAGCAAATGAATTTATCGTTTTTTGGAAAGTTATTTTACCGTTATCAAAGCCCATTTTAGCGACGGTTGTTATTTTTCAGTTTATTGAAGCGTGGCGGGACTTTTTAGGGCCACTTATTTTCTTGAGTGATAATAGCCATTACACCCTATCATTAGGTGTTCAACAGATAATGTCACAGAATGATCCAAGATGGGGGCTACTTATGGCAATCGGGGTTGCCATGACACTGCCAATTATTATTATCTTCTTCTTCCTACAAAGATATTTCATTGAAGGGATTACCTTCACTGGGTCGAAAGGATAAGCTAAAGATTTTTAAGTATAACTATATTATCCTTCTATTCTAAGAATCAAAAAACTGATAACTATTCTTTTTAAAAAACAGGGGTGCGATTTTTATGAACACACAAAAAAGAAATTTGAGAAATGGGTTACTATTCATTTCTCCATGGATTTTCGGTTTTCTCTGTTTTACAGCTTATCCAATGCTTAGTTCTCTCTACTACTCTATGACTGAATATAATTTAATTGCCGACCCTGTCTTTGTGGGGTTTGAAAATTATAAGCAACTCCTTTTTGAGGACGATTTGTTTTTAACCGTATTAGGAAACACAATGTATATGATCTTTGTAGGGTTAACGATTACGACGGTGGTGACCATCTTTATCGCGATCCTATTAAATACAAAGAATATTAAAGGAATTTCCTTCTTTAGGGTTGTTTTTTTCATCCCAACACTTGTGCCTTTTGTCGTCCTTGCAATTTTGTGGATTTGGGTATTACAACCTGATTCTGGTGTTGTGAACTCGATTCTTGGCATTTTTGGGATCGATGGTCCTGGATGGTTTTCAAGTCCAAAATGGGCAAAGCCAGGATTTATCATAATGTCAATCTGGATGTCTGGAAATATGATTTTAATCTATTTGGCGGCTCTAGGTGATATCCCTAAATCGTTGTATGAAGCGGCTTCCATTGATGGTGCCAATGTGCTTCAAAAAGTTTTTCATATTACATTGCCAGGGTTAAGACCAGCTATTCTTTTTAATTCCATTACAGGAATGATAGCGGTCTTCCAATCCTTCGCAGAGGCCTTTATCATCACCGATGGAGGGCCAGACAACTCTACGTTGTTCTATTCTCTCTATCTCTATCGAAATGCTTTTCAGTACTTTAATATGGGGTATGCTTCTGCACAAGCATGGATTCTCTTGCTCATTGCCTTCATCATGACATTAACCTTTTTCAAACTCTCGAAAAGATGGGGCTTTGAAGATTAAATATTTTAACATCTGTTAAGAGAGTTTCACGTATCCTTTCCAATCATCATAGTCACAGGTTCAACAATGAGTAAATGGAAAGCTAATTTCAAAATAAGGTTATAGCTAGACATGTTT
>JAPSKD010000479.1 GCA_031177865.1 Bacillus sp. (in: firmicutes)
ATTTGAACTTCTTTTATATAAGACGGTGAGAAGCTCATTAAGTTTCATTTTTTTAGGGATTCTTTTTCTAAGTAATCATAAACCCTAAATTTAGGGCATGCAATATGATTTTAGTCTTATCTTTTACAGAATATAATACAAGCTATCCTTTTAGAACTATTTATAATAGAAGAAAGCGATTACAATTAAAATGAATTAAAATCCCACATAAAGGTAAAAATAAATTGACAATTGTAAAGAGGAGTGAAAGAAATGAATGTTAATCGTGTAAAGCAAATTCTATCTTCTTCTGCAGATATTGAAGTGAAATATAATGGAGCTTCCGTATGGATCGATCAGTTAAATGAAGATGGAAGAACCGCTACCGTTCACCTGCGAGGACCGCTTGAAGAACGAACAATTGTTGAAATTGGAGAACTTATCGAAGAATAAAAATACCTCCACCTTATCAAAGGTGGAGGTATTTTTTATATGCTAGGTCGGTTTCTGCCTATATCATGTCTTCGTTTTCCTTATTTATGTCTCTTGGCTGAGGTTTAATCTGTTGATCATAACCTTTACCAAGGACATCTCTTGTATTTGTACCTACGTCTATTTTGGTATTAGACTTAGGAAGTTGACTTAATTCCTTACCTCTTGGCATAATCTTCACCCCTTATAGTTAAAATGTTCAAGGTGAGGTCAATTTAATCAAAAAAATATTACTTTGAATTACGAAAGACTTTGATGGCGTTGTTTGCTAAGAGTTGGATAGTCATATCGTCCATCGGCGGGTTGTGAAGTCCGGCTCTCACATCTCGATAGTACCGTTGCAGAGGATTTTTCAGTGATAAACTTCTTGCCCCAACTAATCTCATTGCTAAATCCACTACGGTGATAGCGTTATTTGTAACCGTTAATTTTGCAGCTCCTAGTATGGGGGCCATTACTCCTCTCTTTTCTCCATCAGAATCATCCCATTGCTTCGCAACAGAATGTAGGAAATACTCTGATTCCATCAACTTCAATTCCATCTCCCCTATTTTTTGTCGAACGTTCGGTAAATCAATGATTGTACCCTCGACACTATTAGGAGCATAGTTTAACGCAAATTCTATCGCATATTTTTTTGAAGCTTTTGCAATTCCAAGATAACAAGCTGGAATATGTAGAAGCCACCCACTTGCTTTCTTTCCATCAATCCCAATCTGTTCCACAAAATATTCTTCAGGTACGGATACATTTTGCAAGATTAGATCATGACTTCCTGTTCCTCTTAAAGCTATACTATCCCATGTTTCCTCTATTACAATCCCCTTTGCGGAACGGGGGACAAGGAAGTTCCCTACCTGGTTTCTATCTTTCAAAGTAGCACTAACAATAAAATAATCTAAAACCGGCGCCATTGTGGTGAAAGTTTTTCTACCATTCATAATCCAATGATTGCCTTGTTTATGGGCAGTTGTTTCCGGTCTTCCACCACGGGTTGGACTTCCTGTTCTCGGCTCTGTTGCTGCACTATTGATTAAAGATCCATTAATAACGTCTTCACAGATTTTTTGAAAAATGTTTTCATTCCAAGTATTTTTTTCTGCGAGGTTTTTGATAATCCCCATATGCCATCCAATAGATAGGGCCGTCGCTCCATCCCCCTCCGCAATTTTTTCTTGGAAACGCAGCATGTCATATAGAGAAATTTCATTTCCCCCATACTTCTTAGGAACAGTTAATGAGGTATACCCTGTATCTTTTAAATCTTGAATATTTTTAAACGGAAAACTTCCCTCGATATCAACCTGATGTGCTCTTGACAAAAATCGCTTAGATAAATCGTTCATCAACTCGAACTGTTCGTCAAATGTTTTTCTCTCTTGAAATTTCATAAAAATCCCTCCTATCCTATTGATTTTATAAGGAGTAACCTTCCTTTTGTATTTGATTTGAGTATGATAATACACCAATGAGGAGTTATTTTCCATTTTTAAAAGATTTTAATGCTATATTACTAATTTAGTACCATACCTCACAGTAAAATATTAAAAATTGTTCTATACTACACTAAGAAAAATTTACCAAACATTTAATGTGTATAAAAAAATTCAAGTTGTATCGCTTTTTTATAAAAATACTACACTTATTGGAAATGAAAGGGGATTAGCATGTCTCAAGGTGCAAAACAATTATTTCTTCAAACTACAAGCCTTGTTGCTGGTTTCATGGTCTGGGTACTTATTTCATTACTCATGCCCTACATTCAAGCAGATATTAAGCTGTCATCAACTCAAATATCCTTGACCACAGCCGTACCTGTAATCCTTGGGTCTTTACTTAGAGTTACAATTGGTTATTGGACAAATCGGTTTGGTGCTAGAACCATATTTACAATTAGTTTTATTATTTTATTGTTCCCTATTGGGATTCTTAGTATCGCAAACTCTT
>JAPSKD010000480.1 GCA_031177865.1 Bacillus sp. (in: firmicutes)
CTAAAAAAGAAATTGAACGGATTACAGCAAAGGTGCTCCGGAGTCTCTATAAATCAGAGGATGAAATGGAAAACAAATGGGCCAGGATGTGTGAGCGAAGAAATGTTCGAATGAACAGCATTAAGGACTTAATGCCACTGGTTCCAGCTGAGCGTGAGGATTTTGACCGACATAAATATTTGTTCAATGTTGAAAACGGCATAGTAGATTTGAAAACAGGAAAGTTGCAGCCTCATGATCGTGAGCACGGATTAACCAAAATCACGAATGTTTCATTCGAAGAAAACGCTAAATGTCCAACGTGGGAAGCCTTTCTAGAGCAAATATTCTTAGGTGACAAAGAACTCATTGAGTATATGCAACGTTTAATCGGCTACAGCCTGACAGGTGATATTTCTGAACAAATAATGATGTTCCTGGTCGGTGGTGGTTCAAACGGTAAATCAACATTCATCAATACAATTAAAGATTTAGCTGGTGAATATGGTAAACAGGCAAAATCAGATACATTCATTAAGAAGAAAGATACTGGAGCCAATAATGATATTGCTCGACTTGTAGGAGCTCGCTTTGTAAGTGCTATTGAAAGTGAAGAAGGAGAAAAGCTTTCAGAGTCTTTCGTTAAGCAAATTACCGGTGGTGAACCAGTATTAGCAAGGTTCTTAAGACAAGAATATTTTGAGTTCATCCCAGAATTTAAAGTGTTCTTTACCACCAACCATAAGCCAGTTATAGGTGGCCTGGATGAAGGGATCTGGAGACGTGTTAAGCTAATTCCTTTCAATCTAAATTTACCAGATCATAAACGGGATAAACGATTGCCTGAAAAATTATCACTAGAAATGCCCGGGATTCTAAATTGGGCCATTGAGGGCTGTATGAAATGGCAACGAGACGGGTTGAAAGAACCGAACGTGGTAGCAGAGGCTACTGGCCAGTACAAAGAAGATATGGACATTTTAGCCCCGTTCCTCAATGAAATTTGTTATATCGATGAACCTAAAAATGAATCAATCAAGATCGAGGCAAAAGAATTATATACCGTTTATGACAATTGGTGTTTCAAATCTGGTGAGCGCACTTTGGGGAACAGGTCATTTTATCGAATGTTGGAAACTAAAGGCTTCGGAAAAACCAAAGGTGCTGCAAATAAAACATTTTTGACAGGAATTACCTTAAAGGAACGTCAGCCAGTTACTAAAGGGGTTACCGAAAACGACAAATCTAGCAATTTTAAGGTCGTTTAATAACTATTTTGTTAGTTAAATAACTTTTAATAACTTTTAAGAAATGCAGTTATATCAAGGGTTTAAGTTAACTTTTATAGTTATTTAGTTATTTTTGTTATTGGGTTTTATATTAATTAAAAAAATAAAAAAAATAAATATATATATTAGGAGCCGTAATACTCAAACACTAATAACTAAACTAACTTTTCACACTCAAACCCTTGGGGCTGTAAGGCTCAAGTGAGTTATTTTTTAATAACTTTTCGTTATTAAAGACCATTTTTAGCGGTTTTAAGTAACTGTTTAATAACGAGGTGATAGATTTGCAAGTATTAATGATACTCAGTCAAATTTGGAAATCAGGTGCAAATATCTATCTTGATACTGATGATCGGGTTGCAATAAAAAATCAAAATTTGATTCCAGCAGATGTGATGCAAGCTGCAGAGCACAATTTCCAATCAATTGATGCCTGGTTTAAATCTTGGAAGGATGCCGGTAATGAAAAAATCACACTCATGAAAATGGTCCATCAAATCTGTGGGTGGCAAGAAAATGAAAAATTGCAGGAGTGGATAGTCCAAGATACAAAATCACTTGATCTATTCATGGATTGGTTGAATCTCCTAGCTAATAACGGCTGGAAAGATGTCTATGAGGATTACCGACAATTTGAAAATACTGAATCTCATGCAATGGCACATGAATTGTATGTTCGTGCTGTTACATATGCGAAGAAGGTGTAAATAATGATCTCCTATCATTACTCAGACACAGAATTAAACAAAATCCTTAAAACACTCACGATTGTTGTAGACACCCGGGAGAATGTTAATGGCCATATTCTTGATTATTTGCGCCAGAAGGATATACCGATAAAAATTCAAAAGTTAGATACCGGTGATTATGGCTGCATGATTCCTAAGAATGGAGAGCTGGGAATAACCCGGGACATATTTTTAAAAAGCCGGGTGGAACGGAAAGCCCACATGGATGAAATTACAGGGAATCTCCAGAAGGACACTCAGACAGCTTTTGAAAATGAATTAATTCGCTCCAAGGACATTCCCTTTACTTTAATTGTGGAAGACCTCCATGGTTACGAAAAAATGCTGAAAGGTGAGTATCGATCCAAATATAACCCAATGGCATTGCTCGGCAGGCTTAATACTTTTAAAGCCAAA
>JAPSKD010000117.1 GCA_031177865.1 Bacillus sp. (in: firmicutes)
GCATTTTTCCCTGAAGAAGGCAAAAAGCGCCTTCTTGCAGGGGACGTCTTATGCTTTGTCCCGAGGAAAAAATGAACTTCTTTTTTCCCAGGGCAGTCGCCTCTACATTTCTGACAATCCGTCAAGAAGGTTAAAAAACAACCTTCTCGCCGGCTCGTCTTATGCCTGTCGCCCCTGTGCACTAAGGAAAGCTACTTAGAATATTCCTCGCAGGAACAAGCTGTGCTTGTTCCGAAGGCGCTTTCGCATTTCGTTCTATATTTTAAATGAACTTTTTAAGGAAACAATTCGGTTAAAGACCAGCTTATCCACTGTAGTATGTTTAGGGTCTACGTTGAAATATCCGTGTCTAAAGAATTGAAATTTATCGTGTGGCATACTTTCTCTCATATTAGGTTCTACAAATCCCTGTAATACCACAAGGGATTCTGGATTTACGTTGTCGAGAAAGGTCTTTTCCTCCTCATCGGTTCCCTCTTCTGTTTTATCAAGAATCAATGGTTCGTATAAACGAAACTCTGCAGGAACTGAATTGGTCGCTTCCACCCAATGAATGGTGCCTTTTACCTTGCGCCCAGTAAAGCCGGTGCCACTTTTAGTTAGTGGGTCATAGGTACAGCGCAGTTCAATGACTTCCCCGTTTATATCCTTGATGACTTCTTCACACTTAATGAAATAAGCATGTTTAAGGCGAACTTCATTACCAGGGAAGAGGCGGAAATATTTACTTGGCGGATTTTCCATGAAATCGTCTTTTTCAATATAAATCTCACGAGAAAATGGAATTTTTCGCATGCCCATTTCTGGAACCTCAGGATTAATCTCTGCATCAAGTAACTCAATTTGACCTTCTGGATAATTCGTGATGACTACTTTTAAAGGATTTAGAATTCCCATTGTCCGCGGTGCCTTTAACTTCAAGTCTTCTCTAACAAAGTGTTCGAGCATTTGTGAATCAACAGCTCCCGAACCTTTGGATACACCTGTTTCGCGGACAAAATTACGGATGGATTCAGGGGTAAATCCTTTGCGTCTCATTCCAGAAATCGTCGGCATACGCGGGTCATCCCAGCCATCCACAAATCCTTCATCAACAAGCTGCTTCAGTTTACGCTTGCTCATTACCGTGTTCGTTACGTTTAAGCGGCCAAATTCAATTTGCTGCGGCTTACTTTCCATTTCGCATTGTTCCACTACCCAGTTATAAAGTGGACGTTGGTCTTCAAACTCAACCGTACAAATTGAATGCGTTACGTCTTCAATCGCGTCTTCTAGAGGGTGTGCGAAAGCATACATCGGATAAATACACCACTTATCACCAGTGTTATGGTGTGTAGCGTGAGAAATTCGATAAATGACAGGATCACGTAAATTGATATTTGGAGATTTCATATCGATTTTTGCACGAAGAACTTTTTGACCATTTTCAAATTCTCCGTTGCGCATCCGTTCAAATAAATCAAGATTTTCCGCAACTGAACGTTCACGATAAGGGCTCTCTTTACCAGGAGAGGTCAATGTGCCGCGGTATTCACGAATTTCATCAGCGGATAGGTCATCCACGTATGCCAGTCCTTTTTTTATTAATAGTACCGCACGTTTGTACATTTCCTCAAAATAATCAGAAGCAAAGAATAAGTTATCCCACTCAAATCCAAGCCATTTTACATCTTCTTTAATCGAGTTTACATATTCGACATCTTCCTTTAACGGATTGGTGTCATCAAAGCGTAAATTGGTTTTTCCGTTAAATTCATCTGCTAAGCCAAAATTAATAATGATGGATTTAGCATGTCCAATATGTAAATATCCGTTTGGCTCTGGAGGGAAACGAGTGATAATTTTATCATGCTTACCTGATTCCAAATCCTTAATCATAACATCTTTTATAAAATTAGAACTTAGATTGTCCACTCTATTCAACCTCTTTTCTTATCTATACTACTTATAAATAACATAAATATTGATATTTTTCCATTGTACCCAACTAAAGTGAAATTGGCAAAAAGAAAGCAAAAAGGCTACAATATATGCTTATAGAAGGAATGAAAGGGGATTTTATATGATTAATTTAGGTACAGTGGGAACAGGGTGGATTACAGCATCCTTTATCGAGGCAGCGAAGCTGAGCGGGAAACTAAACTTAACGGCGGTCTATTCCCGGACAAAAGAGAAAGCCAAAGACCTTGCCCATACCTATAACGCAGCACACTATTTTACTGATTTAGAGGAAATGGCAAAGAGCCCTGAGATTCAGGCTGTTTATATTGCTTCACCCAATTCTGTTCATTTCGAACAGGCACTTACTTTTTTAAAAAATAGAAAGCATGTGATTTGTGAAAAGCCGATCTTTTCAAATTCCGCTGAACTGGAAATCGCCTATCAAACGGCTGAGGAAAACGGCGTTTATTTATTTGAAGCCATTCGCAATATTCATACTCCAAACTTTCGTATATTAAAGGAAAAAATTCATCTGGCAGGCAATCTAAGAAGTGCCATGCTTCCCTATATACAGTATTCTTCTAGATACGATTCGTTTTTAAGAGGAGAAAACCCAAATATCTTCTCTAGTACTTTTTCTGGAGGCGCCCTTGTAGATTTAGGGGTTTATCCACTCTATTTAGCTGTTGGCCTATTCGGGGAACCGAAGAAGGTTACCTATCACCCTGTGATCCTTTCAAGCGGTATCGATGGCAGCGGTACCCTGGTATTGGAGTATCAAGACTTTATCTGTACCATTTTATGCTCTAAGATTTCACATTCGGTTATGCCATGTGAGATTCATGGAGAAAAGGGAACCTTCGTCCTTGAGGATGCGGCACCGATATCCGAAATAAAATTCATCGACAGTCATACAAAAGAGAGTGAAATTTTCAGCGTAGGCCAAGAAGATAAAGACATGGTCTATGAATGTATGAACATCGCCGAAATCATTGAAACAAAAGATGATGATCAATATAAGAAGTTAAAGGATATGAGCAAGATTGTTCTAAGAGTAACCGAAGAAGCGCGGAAACAGAACAATATTGTATTTGGAGTAGAACGCTAGATTGATTTGAAGTAGAAATCTTTTAAAAGTAGCTTGAATGAAGCCTGTATTCAGACAGAGTTGAGCAAGATTCGCTTAGTGCTGTCCGAATGAAGATAGTATTCGGACAAAGTCGAGCGAGATTCCTTTGTGCTGTCCGAATGAAGCCTGTATTCAGACAGAGCCGAGCAAGATTCGCCATGTGCTGTCCGAATGATGCCTGTATTCAGATAACAACTACTATAAATCGCCTTACCTTGTCCGAATGGTACCTACATTCAGACAGAATCAAGCTCATAGTACTTTGTTCTGTCCGAATCAGCTCGTGTAATTCTGCCAATTTTGTCTGTTTTAAGAATGCGGTTATGAATTCTTTATGAAAAAGACTTTCCTCGTTGACTTTTATCACATCCCCAATTTTACTTTGTTCCTTATATTTAAGGTGAAGAAGATTGGAGGAGTCGTAATGCAGTCAATAAACTGGTACAAAAAACAGTTGAAAAGAAAGCCGGTTCAAATAACAAGATACGTGGTTCAAGCGGTATTCCTGTTGTTTTTACTATATGTTGGTGTTCGCTTTTATCAATTTTATATGCATTTTAAAAACCCTTGGGGAAACCCCTTTTGTTACAGAGACCGGCCGCGGTGGAAGGATTCCTGCCGATTAGTGCCTTAATGGCATTAAAGGTTTGGCTCGCCACTGGAGACTTTGATCAGATTCATCCGGCAGGACTTGTATTGCTAAGCTTTTTTGTTGGTGGAGCGGTTCTTTTGGCGGAGATCTTTTTGCAGCTGGATCTGTCCAATTGGAACAGTGAGTGAATGGATTGCAAGATTAGGTAAAAAGCTATTTAGACGTAACTTTGAAGTGCCAACATGGCTCGTTTGGCTGCTAACCCCAATTAAATCTTTATTATGGCTGTTCTTCTTAGGGATGGTTATCGTAATGCCTACTTATGGTGCGATTGCCTTTCTAAATGAGCCATATAACAAAATCTCTGATGTAAAAATGCTGACATTTTTCTTAGATATCAGCGGGTTTGGCTTAGGATTTCTTATCGTAATGTTCATGCTTTCTTTATTCTTTAGGAACTTCTGGTGCCGATTCCTTTGCCCATATGGAGCGTTCATCGGGTTGGGCTCGATAATTAGAATTTCAAAGGTCAGTAGAAATGAAGAGACTTGTACAAACTGTGAAATGTGTACGAAGGTATGCCCTTCAAGAGTAAAGGTACACAAGGTAGAAACCGTAAATAACTTAAATTGTACCGCTTGTATGGCCTGTGTAGAAGCATGCCCAGTGAAGGACACTTTGAACATGACGTTGTAAATAAAAAGGTAAGCAAATGGTTTATACCAGCTCCCTTCTTTATTGCCTTCTTCTTAATTATCGGATTTGCAAAACTAACAGGGCACTGGGAAACCATCATCAGCTATGAGGAATGGAAAATCCTCATACCAGAAGCGAAATATATAGATTGATAGACAAGAGTAACCTGTTTAAACGTACAGGTTATTTTTTTTGCGTATTTTTCTGATTATTTTATAAAATGCGGTTGAAAAACCCAAAAATGTCCAATATAATAAGATTATAAATTTCCAAATAAACAATTACATTTCCTATTTGGAAATCAAAGGAGGTAAACATCATGAAAAAGGCTAATATTCTTTTGAAGCTTGAAAAAAGTGGTGTGATTGCAGTATTAAGATCAGACACAAAAGAAGAATCACTAAAAACGATTGATGCACTAGTAAATGGTGGGATTACCGGCTTAGAGGTAACTTTCACTACTCCACAAGCAGACGAGGTTATTCGTGAAACAGTATTAAAATATAAAGATAACTCCACTATTGTCGTTGGTGCAGGAACCGTTCTCGATGCAATGACAGCTAGAATCGCAATTATGGCAGGAGCAGAATTTGTCGTAAGCCCGATGTTTGATTCAGAAATAGCAGAAATTTGTAACCTTTATCAAGTGCCTTATCTGCCAGGTTGTATGACCATTACCGAAATGAAAACAGCACTTCGTTCAGGTGTAGATATTATTAAACTATTCCCTGCGAGTACATATGAACCAAGTTTCGTGGATGCCGTAAAAGCACCGCTTCCACAAGTTAATATTATGCCAACAGGCGGAGTGAATTTAGATAACATGGGGCAATGGCTAAATAAAGGCTGTGTAGCAGTTGGTATAGGAGGAAATTTATTAGCTCCTGCTAAAACCGGAGATTATGATCAAATTACTAAACTAGCAAAACAATATATAGATAAATACCATGAAATAAAGATGGTGACCGCATGAGCACCATCGTTACTTTTGGGGAAATCATGTTAAGACTTTCTACCACCACAGGTACCCATTTCAGCAATGCAGGAAGCTTTCAGGCGCACTATGGAGGAGCAGAAGCAAATGTTGCGGTGAATCTTGCTAATTTTGATCATGACGTGGCTTTTGCAAGTAAGGTGCCAGATAATGCTCTAGGTCTTGCCGCGAAAAGGCATCTTCAAAAATATGGTGTTAAGACGAAAGAATTGCTTTTTGGGGGCAATCGTCTTGGAACCTATTATCTAGATAGCGGTGTTGGCGGGCGGTCTTCAGCAGTGATTTATGACAGAGCTAATTCTAGTTTTGCTTCCGTGCAGGAAATGGAATGGGATTTTGAACAACTTTTTGAAAACGTAAACATCCTTCACATTTCTGGTATTACACCAGCACTTTCTGAAAAATTAGCTGAGATTACTCTGAACCTAGTAAAAGAGGCGAAAAAGCGGGATTTAAAAGTGAGCTTCGACATTAATTTCCGTTCTAAGCTTTGGAATCATGACCAAGCATCTAGGGTCATCTCAAATATCCTGCCATATGTGGATTATTGTTCTGCAGGAAAAATGGATGCGATTTATTTGTTAGGCATTCCAGAATATCAGTCAGGTCAAGATGATACAGACTATTACTATCAAAAAATGCATGAGAAATATAGTAACATTGAGGTCTTTTATTCTACCAAGCGCGATGTGCATTCCGCTACATCTAATTCCTTACAGGGTACGCTTTGGAAAGATGGAAATACTTATGTTTCAAAAGTTCATAAGCTAGAACCAATCGTCGATCGGGTTGGCGGCGGAGACGCTTTCTCAGCAGGTATTCTGCATGGATTACTTACAGGTGCAGACCTAAACTATACCGTCTCATTTGCAACCGCATACTCAAGCTTGAAACATACCATTTATGGTGATTGTAATCCATTTACGATAAAAGAAGTAGAAAATTTAATGGAAAATGGCAGTGCAAAAATAAATCGATAACAGGAGTGAATAAAATGGAAACTCGTTATACACATAGCCCAGAAGATATTCGTCACTATTCTACAGAACAACTGCGCAAGGAATTTTTGGTAGAAAGTATTTTTGTTCCAGGGGAAGTTAGATTAACGTATACCCATAACGATCGTATGATCTTTGGCGGTGTTACTCCAACCGATCAACCATTAACAATTGAACTTTCTACAGAATTAGGAGTTACCTACTTCTTAGAACGCCGTGAACTGGGTGTTATTAATATCGGTGGACCAGGATCTATTGTAATCGAAGGCACAGAAGAACCAATGAAAAAGCAAGACGGATATTACATTGGAAAAGAAACAAAGGATATCCAATTTAAATCAGTGGATCCCTCTAATCCAGCTAAATTCTATACAGTGTCTGTACCGGCACATCACAAATACCCAAATGTAAGAATTAGTATTGATAATATCGAGCCAATGGTGACAGGGGATTCAGCAACGTTAAATCATCGTTCGATTTATCAATATATTCACCCGAATGTATGTCAAAGCTGCCAGCTTCAAATGGGTTATACCATCCTAACTCCGGGCAGCGCATGGAACACAATGCCATGTCATACACATGAACGCCGTATGGAAACATACCTTTATTTTGATATGAAAGAAGATACCCGCGTTTTCCATTTCATGGGCAAACCGGATGAAACCAAACATTTGGTTATCGCTAATGAGCAGGCTGCCATTTCTCCAAGCTGGTCAATCCATACTGGAGTAGGTTCAAGTGACTATACTTTCATTTGGGCAATGTGCGGCGAAAACATCACATACAATGATATGGACATGGTTCCAATGAAGGACTTAAAATAATCCCTTTTGGCTTTAATGTACTTCATTAAACAGATACGGAGGCTTTGAATATGACGCAAGACTTACAACAATTTTCATTAGATTATTTTAAATTAGATGGTAAAGTTGCGATTGTTACTGGCGGAAATACGGGGCTTGGACAAGGCTTTGCGGTTGCGCTGGCAAAAGCTGGTGCGGACCTTTTTATTACGACTCATGGGAACAATTGGGGCGAAACGAAAGAACTAATCGAAAAAGAAGGACGTCGAGTAGAGTTTTTTCAAGGTGATTTAACAGATAAACAAGTTTCGAAAGATATCATTTCTAAATGCTTAGAAACCTATGGAAGAGTCGATATTCTAGTAAATAACGCAGGTACCATTCGCCGTTCGCCTTTACTTGAGTATAAGGAAGAAGATTGGGATGCTGTAATGGATATTAATCTAAATGCTGTTTACTTTTTGAGCCAAGAAGCTGCAAAAGTAATGGTAGAACAAGGCAGCGGAAAAATCATTAATGTTGCTTCCATGCTTTCTTTCCAAGGTGGTAAGTTTGTACCATCCTATACAGCCAGCAAACATGGTGTCGCTGGTTTAACAAAAGCATTTGCCAATGAATTAGCGATAAAAGGCGTACAAATTAATGCTATTGCACCGGGTTATGTTGAGACCAAAAATACAGCACCTATTCGTGAGGATGAAGTGCGTCATGCCGAGATTACTTCTCGTATTCCTGCGGGTCGTTGGGCAACTCCAGCAGACTTGCAAAGTGTTGTAGTCTTCCTTGCGAGCCGAGCATCTGATTATATGAATGGGGCCATTATCCCAGTAGATGGCGGCTGGTTAGTTCGCTAGTAAAAAAATGTTTATAGATTAAATTAGTAAGAATATAGCTATTCCTAAATAGCTATATTCTTTTCATTATCTGGAGGGGAAACCATGCACTACTCTACTATTGCCATTCATAATCGTAGAAAAGAGATTGCAAGCTTAGCAGCTAATAAAGCTCTGGAACTTCCTATAATGCCAAGTGGATACTGGTTTCATAATGATATACGAGATAATTTCTATTATGCTATTCATTTATTTGCTTATTGCATAGACAAAGAATTTGAATGTGATTGGAACGATGAACAATGTAACAATGCTAAAGATTTAGCACTTACTATGATTCAAAAGGTACTATCGCTTCAAAAGAAAAATACTCATGATCCTATGTACGGACATTGGGCATTGAATTTAGGAGACGACCCTTCTAAAGCAAAACCAAATTCTCTACCTGTTGAATTGATGGGTTGTTTACTTGTATTGTTCTACAATAAATATCAGCATGAATTACCCTCTGATATAAAAAATGATTGCTATCAAGCAATAACACATATGTATGAAAGTAATGTTTATAAACAGCCATTGACTTATATGTATCACCATGAAGCCAAGCATACCTCTTTAAAAATATTACTTGGAGATTTCTTTGAAAATAAAGAGTTATTAGAACAGGGACTCCAACTTGCAAAACAACAATTAAATCATATAAGAAGATATGGTTTTAAAGAATACGGTGCGCTTCCGTGGTTCTGGCATTGGATACAATCCTTTACGTGTGTATGGGAAGTCGTTGAGGATTTGGAAGTAAAAAACACTATGAATGAACTTCTTGACAATTTATGGAGGCTGCGAGCCGATTACTATTTAAAGGGAACCTGGGTAGGACCTCATTCACGCCAGTGGCCGCATGATGCTCCGAAGGATACGAATACACTGTTTGATTATATCCACTTTGGTGACTTCCCATTGCCAAAAGAAATTGTTCGATTGGAAGGAACTGGATTATTTGCGTATGAGCTTTCTGAAGCGATTGTTCAGGCTGTTACCAATCGTATGCAGCCAACAGAGATAAAACGAAAAATCAAATTTTCAAATGCTGATGATATTGTAACAGAGGAAGCGCATTCCTATGTGTATATCATGCCTGAGTACGCAGTTGGCGGTATTTGGGAGAGAATAAATGAATATGACAATGAACAGCAGCGTTGGGATATCACTCTGCCGTTAACACAAACTGAGAGTGTGAATCAGGCGTATTTCTTTCATCCAGGATTAAAATATGTCCCTGGTGATGATCGTCATGCAAGTTCTTTTGGAGAAGTAATGTATTATAAGGACACTGTGATTCAAGTTTGGAATGTCCCTCTTGATGAAAAGGAATCAATTCCATTTATTATTGGCTGTCTCCCGAAAGGAGAGTGGCTGTTCAATAATAATAGGGGATATGGTAAGATTGGAGATACCTTTTTACAATACCAATT
The DNA here is from genome assembly GCA_031177865.1 of Bacillus sp. (in: firmicutes). GTDB lineage: Bacteria > Bacillota > Bacilli > Bacillales > Cytobacillaceae > Neobacillus. The sequence continues at coordinate 9,465 of JAPSKD010000117.1, forward strand.
AATGAACGAATGTAATGTGGAAGAAAAAGAGGATAGAATTTCTATAACAAGCCCGCTTTCTTCTAATATGAATGGAGTTATCATGGAGATTATCTCTTCTAAAGACGCGAAGGAATTAGGGATACAGGATTTGGAATCCTTTATTACTACTATGAAGTATAAGAATGAAAAGTGTTTTACAGGTGATGTTTCAGAAGCGAAAATAACCTCATCCTATGTAACATGGAGAAATGAATGGTTACATATCATTCTGGACAGTCAAGGAAATATCAAGCGATTTGTCAACAACTTGGAACATGCATTAGAAGATTATCAAATTAAGTAAATTACATTATAATAATGATGGATGAAGGGAGGTAATGCAATGGAGAATGCTAAACAACCTTATGGTACTGTTCTAATAAAGGCTGCGAGTATCCTTGATGTTCTCTCAGCAAAGAAAGAACCACAGTCATTAAATGTGATTGCGCAGGAAACAGGTTTAACAAGTTCAACTGCCTTGAAGATATTAGATACCCTTCTTCTAATTGGTTATGTGAAAAAACATCCTGAAACCAAAAAATTCGAACTTGGAAGTGCCTTAATAAAATACGCAAACAAGTATCTTGCAAATTTGGACATCTCAAAAATTTCTTATCCATATTTAAAAGAGCTGCAAAATAGTTTAGATGAAACAATACATTTAGGTATTTTAGAAGGCGATGAAATTTTAACGGTTAACAAGCTGGAAACGAATAAGCCAATTGTCTGTTTGAATTCTAGAATTGGTCTATCGAAGCCTCTTTACTGCTCTGCAATGGGTAAAGCCGTACTTGCAGAGATGTCAGAAAGTGAAGTATTAGCTTATTTGAGCCGAGTGGAACTAAAGTCCATAACTGAAACAACTATTACAGATTCAGATACTTTGTTAAGACAGTTAGAAGATATAAAAAGAAATGGTTATGCTGTAGATGACAGTGAAGGCGAAAAAGATGTCTATTGTCTAGGTGTTTCACTGGTAATGAATAACCAAACCTACGGTGCATTTAGCGTCAGTGTACCAGCCTACCGTATTACACCTGAAGTAAGAAACGAAATCGTTCAAGCTATATTAAAAACAAAAGAAAATATCCTAAGGGAATTACAGCAAAATTATGTTTTTATATAAATAATCAAGGAAGAATCTATTTTGAAGCATCACTGTTCAAAATAGATTCTTTTTTTGTTTCTAATTACAGATAAGCTGCATCCCGCCCATTTTTTCATAATATATAACTAAAAATAAAATGGGGTAGTACGAATGTCTAGAAGAAATACGGAACAGGATAATTGGATTACCTACCTGCTTTCCTTATCCAGAATAGTTTACCTTTTTCCGGCAGAAGTCAAAGAAATTGGCGGAAGTAAGTGGGGATACATTAATGATAAGGGGAACTTTGTTCTTTCACCCAAATATGAAATGGCACGTGATTTTCAGGAAAATGGTTTAGCTATTATTCAATTAAATAATCTTACAGGTATTATCGACAACGACGGATATTTCATTGTAAAACCAAAATATGAAACAATCAGCCTTTTTTCAGAAGGTCGTGCGACTGCTATCGATGACAAAGGCTTTAAAGTATTAGATGAAAGTGGGAAGGAAATTACCTCAAAGGCATATTCCTTTATTGGAGACTATAAGGAAGGCAGAGCGGTAGTTGCCAATACGAACGAGAATGGTGAGTATTTATATGGATATTTAAATAGAAGAGGCAATGAAGTCATTCCGCTGTCCTATGAATCTGCTAGTGACTTTCAGGACGGAAAAGCCCTTGTTAAATTGAAGGAGGGCGGCTATGCACTCATTGATTTAACAGGAAAAGTATTGAATTCATACTCTTATCCATTTGTCGACGATTATGGAGAGGGCATGCTGGCATTTCGTAAAAGTAATGATGGAAAATGGGGATACATGGACGAATCAGGTAAAGTATTGATTGAACCACAGTTTATGGGAACACAGCCGTTTGTTAAAGAAAAAGCAATTGTGAATGTTGAAAATAATCATTATGGCCTGATAGATAGGCAGGGGAAGTTTATCATAAAACCAAATTATAATAGTTTATTAAACCTAGAAGAAAATCGATATGCACTGGGGAAAGCGCAAGATCCCGAAAGGCCGTATCTTTTTCAAAAGTATGCAATAGCCGATTCTAACGGTCACATTTATACTGGGTTTATCTACAATGGTGTGTCCAATTACAAGGATGGATTAGCCTCTGCCTATAATGACGAAATGACTTTCTTTATTGATAAGCGTGGTCAGAGATTGGATCACCTTCCAAAGGTGCAAGGCAGCGGTTCATTAGCATTTGATAAATCTTTAATAAAGGGAGATATCGATCTTCGTATTTTTTATTTCGATAAAAAAGGCAAGTTGATTTGGAAACAAAATACCATCATTCCTTTAAACGACGATTATTCTGTTATTGAAAACAAATTTAAACCCAATAAAGATTATTTAGTCTACTATCCACAGTTAAAGGGTGTTGAAAATCTGGAGAGTGTTAATCAGACATTGAAGGACCTTTCTGGAGTGAAACCAATCCCTCATCATACCCAATTGGAATCAAGCTACGCAGGTGATTTCGACGTAAGTTTTTATAAGAATAACCTGGTTGTCATTGAGATAAACGGCTATGATTATCCTTTTGGTGCAGCTCATGGGATGCCTGTAAAAAAATATGCTCATATTGACCTTAAAACAGGCAGGTTCTACCAACTAAAAGATTTATTTAAGCCAGGGGCAGATTATGTAAAAGAAATCAGTAAGATTATTGAAGACAAACTCAAAAATAATGATCAATATTCATATGTTTTCCCGGATTCGTATAAAGGAATAAAAACAGACCAGCCCTTTTTTATTAGCGAAGAGGCAGTAAACCTATACTTTGCTCCTTATGAAATCGCCCCTTATGCTGCTGGTTTTCCAACCTTTACGATTCCGTTTCAGGATATAAGCAGCATCATCAATCGCGCAGGTGACTTTTGGCGTTCCTTTCATTAATTGACAACACCAGGACGGCCATATATTTTTAACATAGGTTAATAAAATGCTGTCTAGGGAGTGGGATGAATGAAAATAATTGATATTTCCAGAAGGCTTGAAAATGGAATGCCAGTTTGGCCTGGAGATACACCCTTTCACTATGAGGTGTCGTGGTCTAAAGCAGAAAGCGGATCTGTAAACGTTGGGAGCCTTTCAATGAGCGCCCATACAGGGACACATGTTGACGCACCTTTTCATTTTGATGATGATGGGAAAAGAATTATTGAGTTAGATCTAGAATTATACATTGGACCTGCAAGGGTTGTCGATATGACCGGGAAGGATAGCATAGGGGCTAAGGATCTAGCAGGTGTAGGTTTACAAGGTATGAAAAGGGTGTTGTTTCGAACAAGATCATGGCAAGATGCATCTGAATTTCCAGGAAAAATCCCCCATTTGGAAGCTGATCTGGGTCCATTCCTAGCGGAGAGGGGAATTAGACTGATCGGGGTAGATGTTCCATCTGTCGACCCAATTGACAGCAAAGACCTTCATGCTCATCATAGTTTGAATGAAAATGGGATTCACATTCTTGAATCAGTTCTTTTAGATGAAGTTGAACCAGGTGATTATGAATTAATTGCCTTGCCGCTGCCATTGGTTGAAGGGGATGGGAGTCCGGTAAGGGCAGTATTACGTACACTTTAAAACAAAAGCAGCGGGAATTAATTTCCGCTGCTTCTTTTATGAAAGACTTAACATAAAACCTATATAGCCTGTAAGGATAAATAATAAACTCATTAATAATGCCAAAGCTTTTGGGGCTTTTTTTATAAAAGTTACAATGACTAACCCTAGAAAAAGGATAGCGATTAGCAAAAAAATAATTGCTCCAATCCCAGGGGAAAAGTCGATAGGGAAATTTATTTCACCTGGATGGAAAAAGGAAAACAGCTTGGAAGCACCTTCTGCTCTCACCATCGTACTTAGTTCATGAGGTGGTGAAACTTGTCCTAGTGCACCAGTAATAGAAAATACAAGCAAAACCATAATACTTTCCAACTTCGCCCATGGAAGTGGATTGTACGAAGGATCATTTTTGATTCTCTTCCGAATCAAAAAGCTATTGATAAAGGCGAAAGCTAGTAATGGCAATATGGCGATATGTTTGATTAACAATGTCTGACCATAGGAAATCGCCGTTATACTGACATAATTGGACAATTCCATATGAAAAGTCATTAATGATATCCCTGTTATGGTCGTAGTAACGAAACATA
>JAPSKD010000118.1 GCA_031177865.1 Bacillus sp. (in: firmicutes)
TGTTCCACAGGTAATGGAAGACTTAAAGGAAAAGGCAAAGGCTGCTGGTCTCTGGAACTTATTTCTCCCGGAAAGTGAATATGGTGCAGGTTTAACAAATCTGGAATATGCTCCGCTTTGCGAAATTCTGGGGCGCTCGCTAATTGGACCAGAAGTATTTAACTGTAGTGCACCCGATACCGGTAACATGGAAGTACTTGTTCGCTATGGTAAAGAGGAACATAAGGAAAAGTGGCTAAAACCATTATTAGCAGGAGAAATCCGGTCTTGCTTTTCGATGACAGAACCGGCAGTAGCTTCTTCTGATGCGACTAATATCGAAGCAAGCATTGTTAGAGATGGTGATGAGTACATTATAAATGGACGTAAATGGTGGTCATCAGGTGCAGGAGATCCTAGGTGTAAAATTGCGATTGTCATGGGAAAAACAGACTTTAATGCCAACCGTCATGAACAGCAGTCCATGATCCTTGTGCCACTTGATACACCAGGGGTGTCGATTGAACGGATGTTGCCTGTTTTCGGGTATGATCATGCCCCGCATGGACACGCTGAAATTACCTATGAAAATGTTCGTGTTCCGGCAGAAAACATTCTGTGGGGTGAAGGAAAAGGATTTGCGATTGCGCAGGGGCGATTAGGACCTGGAAGAATTCATCATTGCATGAGGTTGATTGGTGCTGCAGAAAGAGCTCTTGAACTTTTATGTAAGCGTGTTCAAGCGCGTGAAGCCTTCGGAAAACCGCTCTCAAGCCAAGGGGTTATTAAAGAGTGGATTGCCGATTCCAGAATTGAAATTGAACAAGCTAGGCTTCTGACTTTAAAGGCAGCCTATATGATGGATACTGTCGGAAATAAAGAGGCCAAAACAGAGATTGCGATGATTAAAGTAGTGGCACCTAACATGGCATTACGTGTTATTGATAGAGCGATTCAAGCATTTGGGGGAGCTGGTGTTTCAAATGATTTCCCACTAGCAGCAATGTGGGCAAACTCTAGAACATTGCGACTGGCAGACGGACCAGATGAAGTTCACCGTGCTCAGATAGCTAAGCTTGAATTAAAGAAATATCAATAGTATATCGATCTCCGTAGTACTGTAAAAAAATAGTGTTGTAGATAGAGATATTAGGAGGAAGGCAAGTGAAGTAATATGAAATTGGATGGAAAGATAGCCATTGTCACCGGCGGAGGTTCCGGAATTGGCCGCTCGACTGCGATTCGTTTTGCAAGAGAAGGGGCAAGGGTAACGGTTTGTGACGTGGACTCTCTTGGTGGTGAAGAAACCGTCAGTCTGATAAGAGAGTCAGGAGCTGACGCCATTTTTGTCAAAACGGATGTGAAGGATTCTAATCAAATACTAAAACTTGTCAACACCACAACAACTACTTTTGGGGGCTTGCATATTTTGGTCAACAATGCTGGAATTGGCCATTCTGAGGTTAGAAGTGTTGATCTTGCGGAAGAAGAATGGGATCACGTAATCGATATTAATTTAAAGGGCGTTTTTCTTGGAATTAAGTTTGCGGTACCGGAAATAAAAAAATCAGGCGGCGGATCGATTATTAATACTTCTAGTTTACTAGGCTTAAAGGGTAAAAAATATCAAGCTGCTTATAATGCCTCGAAAGCAGGTGTGGTGATGTTAACTCAAAATGCTGCACTTGAATATGGCAAGTACAATATCCGTGTTAACGCCATTGCTCCTGGGGTTATTGACACAAAGATTATCGATGGCTGGAAGCAGGATGAAAGGAGATGGCCATTTATTTCAAAGGCTAATGCACTAGGCAGAATTGGGACACCCGCTGAAGTGGCAAATGCAATTTTCTTCTTAGCTTCAGATGAAGCGTCGTTTATCACAGGTACTACTCTATCTGTTGATGGCGGCGGGCTTACTTTTTAATAAACTATATATTTTTTGGAGGGAAACCAATGGCTGAAAAGAAAACATGGATGGCTCAATATCCGGATTCGATTTCATCAACAATCTCAAACCCTGAAAAAAATCTAGTAGAAATACTTCAAGAGACTACAGCAAAATATCCCACCAATCATGCATTATCCTTCTATGGCAGAAAAATTACCTATCAGCAATTACTAGGACTTTCTCAAGGTTTCACCTCTGCGCTTCAGCAAAATCAAGTTCAGAAGGGTGACCGGGTGGCCATTATGCTTCCGAACTGCCCTCAGTATGTTATTTCTTATTACGGCGTATTAGGAGCAGGGGCGATTGTGACACAGGTAAACCCGATGAGTATCGAACGAGAGCTTGAATATATCTTAAATGATTCAGGAGCTGAAACGATTGTTGTCATGGATGCTTTTTATCCTCGAGTAAAAAGCGTTCAACTCCGAACCAGCCTGAAAAATATTATTGTCGTCAGCCTGCAGCCCTCTAGACAAGATTTCACTCCAGATAGCAGTTTTGAAACGTTCCTTGCAAATGGAAATGGAAAGGTAACTCCTGTTACGATTGAACTGGAACATGACATTGCAGTTCTCCAATATACAGGCGGAACAACAGGGAGATCAAAGGGAGCGATGTTAACACATCGGAACATCGTGGCTAACGTCCTTCAATCCTATGAATTCTTCAAGAATGAATTTGAATTAGGGAAAGAACGCTGTTTAACGGTTATTCCATTATTCCATGTATTTGGTATGACAGCCTGTATGAACTTAACAATTTTTACAGGCGGGGAATCTATCATGCTTCCTCGGTTTGACTTGGAGGAGGTATTAAATACCATTAAAAACGAACAGCCAACTACATTCCCAGGGGTTCCAACTATGTATGTCGCGATTACGAACCATCCACATGCCAAGGAGTACGGAATTAATAGTATTAAAACCTGCAATAGCGGCAGTGCACCTATGCCAGTAGAACTTCTTCGTGAGTTTGAAAGAAAAACAGGGGCAAAAATCCTAGAAGGTTACGGACTTTCTGAAGCATCACCGACCACCCATTGTAACCCTCCATTTGCAGACCGTAAACCTGGAAGTGTAGGCATTGGGATGCCATCGACAGAATACAAGATTGTGGATGTAGCAAGCGGCTTGAAGGAAGTTCCGGTTGGAGAATTGGGTGAAGTCATTATAAAGGGTCCTCAAATTATGAAAGGCTATTGGAATATGCCAGAAGAAACAGCTAATACATTAAGAGATGGCTGGCTCTACACCGGTGATATTGCAAAAGTAGACGAAGACGGGTATTTATTTATCGTTGACCGTAAGAAAGATTTAATCATAGCAAGCGGTTTTAATATTTATCCTCGTGATATTGAAGAAGTGCTTTATGAGCACCCTTCTGTACAAGAAGCAGTTGTCATCGGAGTACCAGACCCATACCGTGGGGAAGACGTAAAGGCTTTTGTGGTTTTAAAAGCTGGTCAAACAACAACAGAAGAGGAATTGATTCAATATTGTAAACAAAATATGGCTGCTTACAAGGTTCCACGCAGTGTTGAATTTCGTGAGCAATTGCCAAAAACACAAGTTGGAAAAATTCTCCGTCGCGCCTTGCGAGAGGAAGTCGTTAATAAATAAAAGGTCTGATCATTTTCTGCCAGTTGCCCGTGTTTGTTGCGAAATAGAATATGGTATAATTTCACTAGACATATTACAGATTGCGAGGACATGAGCGGTGAAAGACAAAATAACAGAACATAGCATTAATCTGTTCGAGAAAAGGGGTTTCAAGGAAACATCGATTCAGGACATCGTGGATTCAATTGGAGTTACGAAAGGTACGTTTTACTATTATTTTTCAAGCAAAGAAGAACTCTTAATGGACATTCATCTTGGATACATTAATTACTTACTAGATAAACAAAGAAAAATACTGGATGACAATAGAAGCTGTAAAGAGAAGCTATTCGATATTGTCTACATGCTAATAAGTAATATTAAAATACAAGGGTCGGCAGCGAAAATCTTTTTTAGAGAAATGAAGAACTTGAATGAAGAAAGACTTGCTTTAATTGTGCCAAAGCGGGATGAATTCCGATTGAATGTTGAGAAACTGCTTAACAAAGGAATCCAGAATGGAGAGTTTCGGGCTGACTTGAATGCACATATTGTTACCTTTGGTATTCTAGGTGCTGCCAATTGGAGCTATCAATGGTTTAATCCAGAGGGGGCTTCTACAGACCGTGAAGTAGCAGAGATTTTTGTTGAAATGATATTAGAGGGAATTCAAGCAAATTAATACAAATTTTATGGAGGGTTTTGTCTGAAACTTAGCCCTCCTTTCACTATTGCATACTAACCGGTGGGTATATTTTGAAGAGACTGAATTTTTGGAATAGCGAGGAGCGATAGAATGCCTCATCAAATGAGTAAGGATACAATTCCAGTCCGTAAAGGGGAAGAATTAAATTTAGCTTTTTTAGAACAATTTTTACGTAAGCATATCGAAAATCTGCCAAATAGCCCCCTTGAACTTCTGCAATTTTCCGCGGGCCACTCAAACCTAACATATCAAATCAAAGTGGGTGAATGGCAAGCTGTTTTACGTCGCCCGCCGTTAGGACCAGTCGCACCGAAAGCGCATGATATGGAAAGGGAATTTAAAATCATCTCGGAGCTTCATCCAGTCTTTTCAGCTACACCTAAGCCAATCTTATTTTCCAATCAACAGGACATAGTCGGAAGCCCATTCTTTATCATGGAACGTAAAAACGGCGTTGTCATCGATACTTCCTTTCCTGATGAAATAACGGTAACGAAGGAACTATGCCAACAGCTTTCCGTAATTATGGTCGATAAATTAGTGGAACTTCACGGAATTAATTACAAAGAGACACGACTTGGAGCGATTAGTAAGCCAGAGGGATTCACGGAAAGGCAGGTTCATGGATGGATTGGTCGATATGAACGGGCCAAAACCGATGAAGTGGACGCGGTTGATACACTAAAAAAATGGCTGACAGACAATATTCCAGTCCAACAAAGTGCTGCGATCATTCACTATGACTATAAGTTTAATAACGCGATGTTTAATGAAAACTTATCTGAAATGGTTGGTCTTTTTGATTGGGAAATGACAACGGTAGGTGACCCACTTGCAGATCTTGGTGTAGTGATGGGCTATTGGAATCAAGCGGATGACCCGGAAGAGTTAAAAAAGGGGCTGGGAAAAGCGCCGGTAACAATAAACGATGGATTTTTTACAAGAAAGCAATTTATTGAGCTTTATGCGAAGAAAAGCGGTCGCGACGTTACCGATATGAACTATTATTTGACATTTGCCTACTTTAAGTTAGCAGTTATTTGTCAACAAATATATTACCGTTATAAGAAAGGTCAAACAAATGATCTTCGATTTGCTAACTTCAACGATAAAGCAAAAATGCTAATTGAGCACGCCGTAAAGGTATCTTCTGGAGAGTTGTAATGAGAATGAAATAAATAGGGAGAGGAAGATTTTATTGGAGAATAAAGATTTATTAGTAGAGAAATTAGGTCCAGTTTTGGCATTAACATTAAATCGACCAGAGAGTCTAAATGCTTTTAGTCCCGAAATGATTCTTGGTTTGAAAAACGCACTTGGTGAGGCAAAAAACGACCCGGATGTACAGGTAATTGTCTTGTCAGGGGCAGGCCGCGCCTTTAGCGCTGGCGGTGATGTGAAAACCATGGGGCAGGCAGATGGAAATCAAGTCTATGAACATATCGGAAAATTAAACGAATTAATTTTACAGATGAAAGATTTAGAAAAACCGATAATCGCTGCTGTTCACGGCTTTGCAGCAGGAGCTGGATTTAATTTAGCCCTAGCGTGCGATATTATTGTTGCTGCAGAGGACAGTAAGTTTGCGCTAAGCTTCTCAAAGGTAGGTTTGGTTTCGGATGGAGGAGGTTCTTATTTCCTTCCAAAGCTGATTGGCCCGCATTTAGCTAAGCAGTTTTTCTTCAGTGCAGAACCGATTCCTGCAAAACGTCTCTTTCAATTAGGCGTCATTAATTCTTTGTTCTCAATAGAGAGGCTCCAAGAAGAAACAACGAAACTAGCATTAAGTTTAGCCCAGGGCCCAGGTAAAGCATTTGGAAAACAAAAGAAATTAATTGACCATTCCTTCAACAGTTCACTTGAAGAAATATTGGAAGAAGAACGTCTTACTCAAGTCTTAATGGTACAAACGGAAGATCACAAAGAAGGCGTCGCGGCATTTAAGGAAAAAAGAAAGCCAGTATATAAAGGCAGGTAGAAAGGAAGTTTTAAAACATGAAAGCTATTCAATTCCAAAAATATGGCGGACCTGAAGTATTAGAGATGGTAGAGATTGAGAGACCAGTACCTGAAGGTCGTGAAGTACTAATTGAAATTAAGGCAATCGGCGTCAATTATGCTGATACAGCAAGAAGGGAAGGTCAATATGTGGTCAAAACACCACTTCCCTTTATTCCAGGTGCCGAAATCGCAGGTATGGTGGCAGCTGTTGGAGAAAAAGTAACTACTGTTAAACCCGGAATGAGAGTTGTTACGCTGATTGAATCGGGTGGTTATTCAGAATTTGCTCTTACCGATGAGCGCTCATTAATTCCTCTTCCGGAGCAATTAGATTTTCGAAATGCAGTGGCACTTCCGCTCCAAGGGTTAAGTGCCTATCATGTCTTAAAAACGATGGGTCGGTTAGAAAAAGGGGAAACCGTTCTAGTTCATGCAGCAGCAGGTGGTGTAGGAACTCTTGCAGTACAATTGGCTAAGCTTTTTGGTGCTGGAAAAATTATTGCAACCGCAAGTTCTGCTGAAAAACTAGAACTAGCACGTCAAATGGGTGCGGATGTACTCGTGAATTATACGGAGTCAAACTGGGTTGAACAGGTTTTAGAAGCAACTGGGGGAAAAGGAGTAGATGTTGCACTTGAGATGGTAGGCGGCGATGTTTTCAATAAAACATTAAAATGTCTTACGACTTTTGGCCGTCTGGTTGTGTTTGGTGCAGCCAGCGGAGAGCAAAGCAAAATGTATCCTTCTTTATTGATGGCTCGAAATCAGTCCGTTATTGGCTTTTTCCTGCCACAGATTATGAGAAAGCCTGAGCTGCTTCAGCCTAGTTTAGTAGAATTGCTAACTTATCTTGGTGAAGGCAAGCTTAAGCTTACAATAGGGGGTGTGTTCCCGTTAGAGGATGCAGCGGATGTACATCGGTTATTACAATCGCGGAAAACGACTGGTAAGTTAATACTTGAGCCGTAAATAATATACCATTTATGTAGTGTTTAAGGTCTGGCATATTCCAGGCCTCTTTTTCATGGGTATATTAACAAACTATGAACAAAGTATTAAATAGCCGGGAAGTTTTTGCGATATAGTTGATATGAGAGGAAAATCGTTTAAACTGAAGAAAAGAAGAGTTTTTTGCTAGGAGTGACGGATTTGAAAATACTCGTAATAGAAGATAACACCAGTGTGTGCTCGATGATTGAGATGTTTTTTGCAAAGGAAGGAATTAAAGGAACCTTTGTGAATGATGGTCTTGAAGGCTATAACACCTTCAAAGCAGGGACGTGGGATGCGTTGATTGTGGACTGGATGCTCCCAGGCATGGATGGGGTAAGTATTTGCCGGAAAATTAGAGAGGAAAATTATACGGTTCCGATTATTATGCTGACGGCGAAGGATACCGAGTCAGACCAAGTACTAGGTCTTGAAATGGGTGCGGACGATTATGTGACTAAGCCATTTAGCCCGCTGACCCTAATGGCAAGAATTAAGGCGGTAACACGCAGATATCAAACGCATGTGACTACCCAAATGGATGATTTTCTTCAGACAGAACATTTTAAAATTAGTAAAAATACGAGAGAAGTCCTTGTCAATGGTGTTCCTATTACAAACCTTACACCGAAAGAGTTTGATCTTTTATATTATATGGTAGAACACCCTCGTCAAGTATTTTCAAGAGAACAGCTGCTTGAACGGGTTTGGGGATATCAATTTTACGGTGATGAACGAACAGTTGATGTTCACATTAAGCGCCTGCGGAAAAAAGTAGAAACCACAACGCAGCCATTCTTCCACACTGTATGGGGAGTAGGTTATAAATTTGATGAGTCGATTCAGACAGATAAGAATTAAATATTTTTCTCAACAGTTTATTAGCCATATTAGTATCATTATTGTTGCTTTTTTAGTCTTAAGTCTTTTGTTTGCTCATTATGTAGGTAATTTGGTGTATGAGGAAAAAGCAGAAGAGTTAATCTCTTATGGAGAAGACATCCTCTCCGATATCGAACGAAATCCTATCGCAATGGATCAAATTATCAACCAATATAGTAATGTTTTACGCTCCAGAAAAATTAGTTTTAGTATGTTTGATCAAGAGGCTCATCTTTATGCAGTAGGTAGAGGTGGACCTGCTATTGAGTTAAAACCCTCAGAGTGGGAAAAGATTACAAATGGTCAAACGATTATTGTCCAAAGTGATTATAAGCGATTTGATCAAGACGGTGTTACCTTTGTTGTTTTACCATATATTGATAGTCGTGACCGGTTTGTTGGCGGGATATTGTTAACCTCGCCAATCAGTGGTTCCAGTGCTATGATTCGCCAAGTAAACCAATTCTTAATCTATACCATACTTATTGCACTAGGGGTATCGTTTTTACTAAGCTGGCTGCTGTCAAAAATCCATGTAAACCGAATTAAGCGGCTGCGTGAAGCCACATCGCTTGTTTCGGCTGGAGATTACCATGTGCACGTACCTTCCTCGAATTTTGATGAAATTGGCGAATTAGCCAATGATTTTAACCATATGGTTAAAAAATTAAACCATTCGATGGAGGAGATCGCAGCACTTGAGAATCGCAGACGTCAATTTATGGCGGATGTTTCTCATGAAATGCGGACACCGTTAACCACCATTAGTGGGGTTATCGAGGGTTTAAAAAATGACATGATTCCAGAAGAGGATAAGGAACGAGGAATCAATTTAGTTAGTCAGGAAGCAAAGCGGCTTATCCGCCTCGTCAATGAAAACCTAGATTATGAAAAAATCCGTTCGAACCAAATTCAGCTGTTTAGGGAAGATATTCAGTTGTTAGAACTTTTAGAAATCATTCAAGAACAATTATCCGTACAGGCAGACGAGAAAAATGTTCAAATCATTGTGGAAGCAGACGAACAGATCATCGTGAATGCTGACTATGATCGACTCGTACAAATATTAATTAATATTACGAAAAACAGTATCCAATTTACTTCAGATGGTACGATTTGGTTGAGAGGGCGAAAGGAACAGAATGCTACGATTATCGAGGTAGAGGATACAGGTATTGGCATCGATCCGAGTGAAGTCGAAAAAATTTGGCGGCGTTTTTACAAAGCTGAAATCTCCAGAACCAGTAATCCTTACGGGGCATTTGGTCTAGGACTATCGATTGTGAAACAGCTTGTTCTCCTTCATAACGGAGAGATCGATGTGCAAAGTGAAAAAGGAAAAGGAACGAAATTTACCATTACTTTCAGGCAGTAGGCAGCAGGGAAATCCCTGCTGCTTTTTATTTTTAGGCGGTGTCATTCGGTCAGGGCAAGCTCGCAAAAGCAGAAGCTGTCCGAATGCAGGTTACATTTGGACAGGGCTAGCTGGAAAAAAGCAGAAGCTGTCCGAATACAGGTTACATTCGGACATGGCAAGCCCTAAAAAAGTAGAAGCAGTTTGAATGCAGGTTACATTTGGACAGGGCAAGCCCTAAAAAAGCAGAAGCTGTCCGAATGCAGGTTACATTTGGACAGGGCAAGCCCTAAAAAAGCAGAAGCAGTCAGAATCCCGGTCTCATTTGGACAGGGAAAGCTCCAAAAAAGCAAAAGCTGTCAGAATGCCGGTCTCATTCGGACAGGACAAGCTCGGACAAAGCAGAAGCTGTCCGAATACAGGTTACATTCGGACAAGGCAAGCCCTAAAAAAGTAGAAGCAGTCTGAATGCCGGTTTCATTTGGACAAAGCAAGCCCTAAAAAAGTAGAAGCTGTCAGAATGCCGGTCTTATTTGGACAGGGCAAGCTCCAAAAAAGCAAAAGCTGTCTGAATGCAGGTTACATTTGGACAAGGCAAGCCCTAAAAAAGTAGACATGTCAGAATGCCGGTCTCATTCGGACAGAGCAGGCTCCCAAAAAGCAGTAGCTGTCGGGATACCTTTCTCATACAGGTAGGATTGAAAAAATACATAATACAATAGAAATTGAGAAAACAGCGTTTATAAAAAATCCGACTTTTTTCTTAATTATTTCCAAATCCCGTTATAGTTTGTTAACAATTTTTTCATATTTGTGGGCTAAAGTATAGATACATTAATAAATTACACAAATTTCAAGTGTAAAGGAGTAGTAAGACTATGAACTACAAAGATGAATTCGACAGAGAAAATGAGAATAACAGTCAAAATACATCAGACGAAGTCTCAGATGTTCAAAATAGGCAGTCAGAAGAGTATGAATCAACATCCCAGTATGAAGGAGAGCGTGAACCTGTATTTACTCAAAGTAGGTTAGAGGAAACGGTTGTAGAAAGGGCAGCGGAATCTATACCAGAGGAAAAAAATCTATCCAATCAGCAAAATATATCGGATGAACCTTTAACTGAACAACCTGCAAACCGAGTAGAGCTAAAAAACAGCGCAAAGAAAAAGAAAAGAAATGTAAAGGGCTTTGCCTCAATGGTGGCAGCCGGTGTTGTCGGTTCTGTATTAACCTTAACTGTTCTCCCATATACCGACTACATGGACAACTTTTCGAAAGTGGAAAATCAATCCATTGGTACAGTTCAGCAGAATACAAATACAGAGGCTAATACGGTAACTGCACAGCCAACATCAGCAAAATCCTCCTCATCGATTGCCGATACCGTTGAACATCTTTCAAAAACAATTGTTGGAATCGTGAATTACCAACAACAGCAAAGCCGAGGCTTTTATGGTAGTACTTCACAAAGTATTGAAAGTGGTACAGGTTCAGGGGTTATTTTTCAAAAAAATAATGACATTGCCTACATTGTCACCAATAACCATGTTGTGGAGGGTGCGACAAAATTAGAGGTTTCGTTATATAACGGTGAAAAGATAAGTGCAGAAATTGTTGGAACAGATGCCTTAACCGATTTAGCTGTTTTGAAAATTGACAGTAAGTATGTTGAAGCGACCGCACAGTTTGGTGATTCTTCCACACTTCGACCAGGAGATCAGGTATACGCAATCGGAAATCCGTTAGGGCTTGATTTCGCTAGAACTGTAACGCAAGGAATCGTTAGTGCAGTCAACAGGAGTATCGCTGTTTCAACCTCAGCAGGAACTTGGGAAACAAATGTCATCCAGACAGACGCAGCGATCAATCCTGGAAATAGCGGTGGAGCATTAATTAACCCCGAAGGATTAGTAATCGGAATTAACAGCTTAAAAATTTCCGAAAGCGGTGTGGAAGGATTAGGATTCGCCATTCCAAGTAATGACTTAATTCCAATCGTAAATGAATTAATTGAAAACGGGAAAGTCGAGCGTCCATATCTTGGAGTGGGATTGGCTGATTTAACAGAAGTTCCGCAATTATATTGGGAGAATCTCCCTGAAAGTGTCAAAGAAGGAGTTATGATTACAGCGGTTGAACCAAACTCTGCTGCAGCTAACGGTGGATTAGAAGCACAGGATGTAATTGTTTCCATGAATGGTACAAAAATCACCAATTCTTCAGAGTTAAGAAGATATTTGTACTCTGACGTGAAAAATGGGGATGAAATTAAATTTGAGGTATATCGTGACGGAAAGCTTACCACTGTTACAGTTAAGCTAGCGAAATAATCTAAGGGAGCAATCAAAAGAATGACTTTTATTAAGCAAAATAAGACACTATCTTTCATTATTGTGGTACTAATTCTTGCAATAGGTATTTTTCTAAGCTTAGCATTATCAAAGGATAAAGCCATTGCAAAAATCAACGGGGAAGCCATCAGTAAAGATGAATTATATGATGTGATGGTAGAGCAATATGGAGCCGCTACGGTTGACCAACTAATAGCCGATAAAATTGTTGCCTCTGAAGCAAAAAAAGAAAAGGTTGCAATTACAGATGAAGAATTGAATGCAGAAGTAGATAAACTAAAGGAATCTTATGGCGGCGAAGAAGTTTTTGACCAGATGCTGGCATCGAATAATACATCTCTGGATGCTCTTAAAGAGGAGTTAAAAAGTTATTTAACCTTGCGTAAACTCCTTGTACCGCAAATAGAAATTACTGATGAGGAATTAAAAACCTATTTCGATGAGAATAAGGATTCATTAGGTGAAGCAGAACAAGTAAAAGCGAGCCATATATTGGTTGAAGATGAAGCCACTGCGAAGGAAATTAAACAAAAGCTAACCGATGGAGCAGATTTCGCAGAATTGGCAAAGGAATATTCAACGGATGAGGGGACTAAAGAAAATGGCGGAGAACTTGGCTTTTTCGCAAGAGGTACGATGGTCACTGAATTTGATGATGTAGCGTTTGCACTGCCAATTAATGAAATTAGTGACCCAGTAAAAACTGATTATGGGTATCATATTATTAAGGTAGAAGAGAAAAAGGAAGCAAAAGAAGCAAATTTTGATGACAGTAAAGAGGAAATAAAGGAAACCTTGATTGATCAAAAATTAGAATCTGAATACTCTACTTGGCTTGAAGAAAAGAAAAAGGATTACGATATCGAAAATTCCCTTGAAAGTGTAGTTGGATAACTGTTCATGAAGAGGTGAAAAGGGTGAATCAGGTCGGAAGATATGCAGCGAATGAAGAGGTAGATGAGTTCGAACTGATGAAAATGGTAATGGAACTACCGGAAAAAGACAAAATGCTTATGTGGTCTCAAGGTTATATTGATCTGGTTGTTGAAAAAATGCCCGAGTATGCTCGTGATATTTTGGAGAACCGAAAGGAAAAATGGGAGGATACAAAGGCTTTTTATCAGAATCAAATGGAAGAGATATTGAATAATGAGGAATTTAAAAAACAGGCACAGGGCGAACGGAAGCAGTTTGCCCTTTTCGTCATGGAGAACTATCGTGAGCTTCAGTCCTTGTTGTTTGCGGCCTATGATGGAAAAATAACAGAAGAAGATATCCGGAGATTTGTTTATCGACGCCGGTTCGGTGGCAGGAAAAAGTATCTGCATTAGGGTGGTCACGCGGGATAATCAGCTAAATCGGAGGGAATAGTATAAAAAGCCGCGGGACTAATTCTTATTCTCGCGGGACTATTTCAGATACCCGCGGGAAATAGCCTGAAACTGGTGAGATAAAAATTATAACCTTTTGATTAGTCTGAAAAAACAGGCTTGCAATCAATGCTGGAACTATTTACAATAGAATTATCTTGAATTGAAACGGAGGTGTAAAGGGATGGTTCGTTCTATTTTTGTACGTGTGCAGTGGCTTGAAGCGCTATATTTGTGCCGTGCAATTTTTCATGAGGTAGTTTTCAAAGGGGATAGTCTGCCCTTTTTTCGAAATTACAAAATGAAGATAGAACGATAACACATCTCTTTACCCAAAAGTAAAATAGGTAATAAGAGGGTGCCTTTTTAGCACTCTTTTTTCATGCCGATTTTTCGAGCTACGGGTATCTATAGATACCCGCAGTTTTTTGCGTGAAGAGAGTGTTCAAAAAAGGAGAATGAACATGATCGTATGCAGTGTAAATCATATAGCAAAATCATTTGGCGGAAATATTATTTTTGAAGATTTATCCTTTGAGGTCCA
>JAPSKD010000481.1 GCA_031177865.1 Bacillus sp. (in: firmicutes)
GAATTATCGGAAGAGAACTGGGATAAAGTGATGGAAGTTAATTTCAAATCCGTGTTCTTGATGTCTAAAGCAGTGGGTAAATATATGGTAGAACAAAAATCAGGTAGAATTATAAATGTGGCTTCTGTGGCTTCTGCTTTGTCATTGGCCTCAGGTACTCCATATGGTCCAAGTAAAGCAGGCGTTGTACAGTTAACTCGTCAAATGGCAAATGAGTGGGCAACAAAAGGGATTACCGTAAATGCCATTAGTCCATGGTTTTTTAAAACAGCATTAAATGCTGAAGCATTAGAAAATGAGGAGTTCCGGACTCTCTTAGAAAATCGTACACCTATGAAGCGATTAGGACAATTAGAAGAACTGATTGCTCCAGTGATCATGTTTAGTTCGGATAGTTCTAGTTATATTACAGGTCAGAACTTATTTATAGATGGAGGAGTAACAAATTACGCCTTTTAAATAGAGAAGGATGAAATGAAATGAGAATTTAAGCTCACCTCTGTTTAAGGAGGTGAGTTTTTTTAAACACTGTTTATACCATTTAATTAATTAAAATGGAACTCAATGTGCATGAAATGAATAAGGGTTAGTTGTAATATATTACGCAGACTAAAAAAGATAAATCCCATACTCCAGTCGTGTGGAACACTCGAAATACCCTCCATGAACAGGATTGTATGAGAATAGTTACTCACAAATGTTATTAATACATCAACATTTGAGTATTGTTATTTTCAGTATATTAAAAAAAAATTAGCAATTGAATTCGTTACAATTTGTTCAGTCTTTGTCTTACGGTTCACATAAAGTTAAAAACCTTCTAGGACGATTTTCCCTATTGTTTTCCCTTCCTCTAACATAGCATGTGCTTTTCGTAAATTTTCCGCGTTTATTGGAGAAAGAATTTCATTCACTGTCGTTTCAAGTACATTGGAGTCAATCATTTCTGAAATCTTATTTAAAATTTCATGTTGTTTAATCATATCGGGGGTACCAAACATGGCACGAGTAAACATAAGTTCCCATACAAACGTAACACTTTTATTAAACAGAGGATATAAGTTTAATTTCTCGTCGGTTTCATAAATGGAACAAATTTTCCCTTGAGGTTTAATTGATTGGGCCATATTATCCCAATGCAAGTCGGTACGGTTCAGACATAAAATATAGTCAACATATTCCAATCCTATTTGTTTTAGTTGAGCTACAAACTCCTTGTAGTGGTTAATGACATAATCGGCACCGCGGTCTTTTATCCACTTGGTTGATTCTGGGCGAGAAGCTGTCCCTATAACCGTTAGACCAACCCTTTTTGCCAATTGAATGGCTATTGAACCAACTCCTCCAGCAGCTCCAATAATTAATAGAGTTTTTTTTTCATTTCCAGTCTCTGGTATACCTAATCGGTCAAATAAGGCTTCCCAAGCAGTAAGAGAAGTAAGTGGTAAAGCAGCTGCTTCTGGAAATGATAAAGTTTTAGGCTTACGTCCCACTATTCGTTCATCTACAAGATGATATTCACTGTTAGCTCCTTGTCGAGTAACGCTTCCTGCATAAAAAACGGGATCACCTTTCTTAAACAATGTAGTTTCGGGTCCAGTCTCTTCAACAATACCAGCAACATCCCAGCCAAGTATTTTAGGTTCATTTTCAACACGATCCTTAGGATGCCTTATTTTTGTGTCTACAGGATTCACGGAAATAGATAGAACACGAACCAAAAGATCATGGTCCTGTGGCGTTGGCCTCGGTATTTCAACATCTATTAAGCTTTCGGGGTCGGAAATTGGAAGATAACGATATAATCCCACTGCTCTCATCTTTGTCATAGGCTTTTACTCCTTCAGTATAAAAAATTTATTTTTTCTATATACCAATGGTTAGTATGCGTTTTAGTTGGAAGTATATGTATGATATTCCTAACTTCTACGCCTACGATTGTAACCTCTCAAAACCCTGCCTTATCAAGGGCTGGTTAGATATCCAATGCACCATGCTTTTACAATAGTTAAAAGGGCAAGTTCACAGAGGGTGAACTTGCCCGAAATTCAAAAGTTTGTAAATAATCTTGTGTTAGTAATAAATTCAAGTAATCTTTGAACTAGAATTCTTTTACTTTGTTAGTTAATCCACTGTACAACATCTTCCATAGCTCTTCGCGTTTTCGGACGTGTCGGCTCCTCGGCACGATAGCCAAAAGCAACCATAGCAGATACGGCAAGCTTGCCATCTTCCAGAAGTCCTTCCGCTTCCAAAATAGCATTTACTTTTTCATAGCTAAAGCCTTCAATCGGACAAGAGTCTATGCCGATTTGTGCAGCAGCTGTCATCATATTGCCAAGAGCAATATATGTTTGCTTGCTCGCCCAGTCAAATAATGCCCGGTTGCTTTCAAAAAGACG
>JAPSKD010000482.1 GCA_031177865.1 Bacillus sp. (in: firmicutes)
AAGGGCAAACATTCCAGGAAGTGATTGAGCAAATTCTGTCAGGCGGCACGATTTTACTAATTAATGGCTTTAAAAACGCTCTTTTTATAAGCGAACAGTCATGGGAACAGCGTTCGGTTGATGAACCAGTGTCTGAAGCAGTCGTTTTAGGACCAAGAGAAGGTTTTACAGAAAATATCCGAACGAATATTAGTATGATTCGAAGACGGTTGAAAACAACAAAACTAAAATTTGAATATATGAAGATTGGAACTCTTTCTGGTACGGAAGTGGCTATTACCTATCTTGAAGATATAGCAGAGCATTCCATTGTCGAGGAAGTTCGGAGTAGATTAAATAGAATTGATATCGATGCGATTGAGGATAGTGGCTACATTGTAGAGTTTATTGAAGACCAGCCATTTTCACTGTTTCCTCAAGTTTTGCAGACGGAACGGCCGGACCGAGTGGTCGGTAATCTTCTGGAAGGAAAAATCGGGATTATCGTTGCAAATAGCCCTTTTGCACTTATTGTACCTGTAACTTTTTTTCAAATGATGAATTCCCCTGAAGATTATTATGGAAGATTTATCATGACTTCGTTTATACGGTTTATTAGGTATTTATTTTTATTTGTTGCTTTATTGTTTCCTGCCATTTATATTGCGGTGACTACCTTCCATCATGAATTACTGCCAACAAATCTTATATTTAGTGTTGCTGCCTCAAGGGAGAAGGTGCCATTTCCTGCGGTGATAGAAGCTTTATTGATGGAAATAACCTTTGAGGCATTGCGTGAAGCAGGCTTAAGGCTACCTAGACCGATCGGTTCGACAGTAAGTATTGTTGGTGCATTGGTGGTTGGTCAAGCAGCTGTAGAAGCTGGAATAGTTTCAGCTCCATTAGTCATTGTTGTAGCAACTACAGGTATTGCGTCATTTATGTTTCCTAGTTATCCCTTAACAGGAGCCATTCGACTTCTTCGTTTTTTTATGATTTTTTTAGCAGCAACACTTGGGTTTTATGGCATCCTGCTTGGAGTTTTCTTTATTTTGGTTCACCTCGTTCAACTTCGATCTTTTGGTGTTCCATATTTGACACCTCTAGCTCCATTTCATTTTAACGACCTTAAAGATATATTTATTCGAGTTCCATGGTGGGAGTTAAATGAACGTCCACAAGAAACGGGAAAAAGGAATTTGAAGAGGTTAATTACCCGAAATCGTAAATACTAGTTCGTTTCTAAGAGGACAGGATGGTACTGATGAAAGTAATTAGATTGCTTCTAATAGGGGTAACGGCTTTGATGATGCTTACAGGTTGTTGGAACCGTGTTGAAATTAACGACATTGCCATTGTTACGGCGATTGGGTTAGACCTTGTAGAAGACGATAAACTCCGCCTAACCCTTCAAGTAGCAGTTCCATCAAAGTTAGGATCAATGGGAGGTGGCGATGGAGGGAGCAGTGAAAAGAGTTCAATCGTCATTTCTGAAACGGGTGCAACGGTATCTGAAGCATATCGTAATATACAAGGGAAGCTGCCAAGACGCATATTCTTTTCCCAAAGCCGGGTCCTATTGATCGGAGAGGATGTAGCAAAAAAAGGTGTTTTTCATATTATTGATTTCCATACAAGGTACGCTGAACCTCGTATAAACAGTTTTATCATGTTTACTAAGGGTAAAGCTTCTAAAATTATCAATGGTATGCCGAAATTTGAAAGTATTTCGGCAGAAGAAATGAAAGAACTTGCAAAGATGAATGTAGGTTTAAAAATTTATGTACGAGATTTTCTGAACATGCTTCTAACCGATGGTCAAGAACCATTTGCACCACAGTTTACATTAAAGTCATTAGAAGTAAATACAAAAAATAAATTAAAAACGCAGGCTGTAAATGGAATCGCTGTGTTTAAAAAAGACAAGCTAGTAGGTTGGATGGATGAAGTTGAAACCCGGGGTCTTTTATGGCTTCGTAATGAAATAAAAACAGGCGTTATTACCATTAAAATACCTGAAGAGAATGGTGGTGGAAATATTAGCATGGAAATTAGTCGAGCAGATACGAAGATCGTTCCCGTACTAAAACATGGAGAAATAAAACTGACAGTAAATGTAATCTCAGAAATGAGTGTAATAGAGAATGACTCAAAGCTAAAGTTATATGAGACAAAAGTAATCGAAGATCTACAAAAAAATATTGAAAATGAGATCAGGGACAGAATTCAAATGATAGTGGATAAGGCTCAAAAGGGGTACCAGTCAGACATATTCGGATTTGGACAATCCGTATACAAGAAATATCCTAAAGAATGGAATACACACTATAAAAAGAATTGGGAACAGGAATTTCCACAATTAGAGGTTACAATAAATTCAAAAGTTTTCGTAAGAAGAAT
>JAPSKD010000119.1 GCA_031177865.1 Bacillus sp. (in: firmicutes)
GTTCGATTGCGTCACTGATTTGATAGGCAGAACTTCCTTCTACTGCAATTTGCCCCAGTGCAGCACCGTGCCGCCCCTGTAGAACTCTATAGATGATTTCCTTTTTGATAAGAGGAGCAAGGATCGTGATATCTTCAGGATTGTCAAGTAAGCGAACAAATCTGGCTACCGCGTCCATCAGTTGTAACTCTATCAGGTTGACATACATCCCTCTAGAGGATATAGACCAAATTGCTACGTTAGGCACGAAGAAGAGTTTATTCTTTCTCTCATAGAGATCCTGAAATGGTGAAATGGATTGGTACAAGGAAACTCGAAATTTAATTACACAAAAAGGCTGTCCGCTATTATTAATTGGGACATCCTCTTTCATTGTCAATCATTGTACTTGCCTAATAATTGTGTCCCACACTGTACAATATCTTAATGTTTTATCAAAGCAGGGGTGTTAATAGCATTAGTTGTTTTTATGATATATTTAAGGATAGATAGAGAATAAAGTAAATCTAAATATTCTATTATAAGGAAAAGTTTATGAAAACTACTTCATTTGTCAATAAAAGAAAATTAACACCAGACTTAGCACGTGGTTTTATGTTATTGTTTATTGCTTTGGCACATGCAAATCAATTTATATTTTCAACTGAACAAGAGATTACTATTACCGACCAGTTAACTGTATTTGTTCGGCAAGTTGTCATTGACGGACGTGCCTTCCCTTTATTTGCAATCCTTTTTGGATATGGACTCCATCAAGTATTGAAAGGCCAAGAGAGAAAAGGGACCAGTTGGAAGGATACTAAAAAAATATTTAGACGGAGAGGCGCTTGGATGTTAGTGATAGGATTTATCCATGCAACTCTTTTTCTCGCGGATATTATCGGTGTGTATGGATTTATCGCTCTCCTGTTTGCAAGTTTATTTCTTAGATTAACCAATCGGAATATGATTATAATAGCTGTGTTTTTTCTTATCTTGGTGGGAGTATTTGCTCCATATATGCCTAGAGGCTTTGATGCATTAAATATGGAAGTCACCAATTCAGCTACAATTGCAGACCCTATTGACGCAGCTATGACTAGAATGTTTGATTGGATGTTTTACACACCTGTACTGAGTTATCAAGTGATTCCCGGGGTGCTAATAGGTATTTTAGTTGCACGTTTTCAGGTAATAGATAACCCTATGAGCCATAAGAAATTACTTATCAAGGCTGCTAGTTTTGGACTTTTACTATCGACAATTGGCGGGATCCCGATGGCCCTAATGTCATCTTTGTTTTGGACAAGTTACAGTGATGTATGGGAAGTAACAGCAAAATCACTTCATACACTCACTGGTTATGCAGGTGGAGTTGGATGGACGGCGCTGATTGGATTGCTCGTTATTAAGCTGGAAGGAAAAAGTGGGAGCTTTACAAAAGCGATTGCAGCTATTGGACAACGTTCATTGAGTTTTTATCTATTTCAGTCTATTCTGTTTGTCTTAATTTTAGCTCCTTATGCTGGGGGGCTGGGTGGACACATTGGTCAATTGGAGAGTGATTTGATCGCGGTGTTGGTTTGGGTACTTTCAGTATACGTTGCTAATTATATGGATGGACGATCTATAAGAGGACCTTTTGAGACCTTCTTAAGAAAGAGATCAGCTATTTAATCAATTTAAAAACGGAGCAAAAGCTGAAGATTTAACGAGTTATCTCCAGCTTTTCTTTGCGCTTATCAATTTTATATAACCAAAAGGAGGCATGACAATGTCTATAGAGGGAAAGCGAAGAAGAATCATTTTAGATTTAGCCGTAACGTTAGATGGTTTTATTGAAGGGAAAAATGGTGAAGTGGATTGGTGTATAATGGACTCGGACATGGGGTTTATTGATTTCTTACACCAAATTGATACCATTTTATATGGAAGAAAGAGCTATGCGTTATGGGGGGAATATACTCCAGAAACAGATGTTTCGGAAACTGAACAAGAATTATGGGATTTAGTACATAGTAAACAAAAGTATGTGTTTTCCAGAACGAAAAAAGGGACTGATGATAAAGCTATATTTATAAATGATCAGATCCTAAAAGAAGTCAATAAAATAAAGAATAAGCCTGGCAGAGACATCTGGTTATATGGTGGATCCAGTCTTATTACAAGTTTTATTAAGTTAGGGCTTGTGGATGAATTTAGATTATCTGTTCACCCTATTGTTTTAGGAGAAGGAAAACCGTTGTTTATGGATATACAAGAGAGGTTAAATTTGAAATTGGTTAATACAAGATCGTTCTCCTCTGGTGTTGTCCAGCTAATCTATCATTTGAATAGGGATTAATAATATATATATACTAATGCAAAATCTTGGGCTGATTCATTCAGCTTTTTTTTATACATTAAAAACAAACATATGTTCTATAATTAAGAGTAACAATAGTAATGGGGGGATTAGAGTGTATTTCAATCTTGAAGTCCATCTTTGCATCGAAGGAACAGGGGTGTTATCGAAGGGAAGGTTCGCAGCTAGGAAAAAAAGCGAAATTCCAATGGTGGCATATCAGATTATACGAGACATTAAGCGAGAGACCGGTTATCGTACAACATTAATCGAAAAGGTTATTGTAAACGGAGCAGAGGACATAACAGAGGAGGTTAAGAAAATCGAATGTATGCCCATCCCTCCTTTAGATAATATCTTTTGGTAATTGCATGTCGTTTTAGTCAATGTAATAAGCTAAGATGATAACCAATTAGGAGGGGTATATTTTTAAAGGTTTAGCCATGTAGCTCATGCCCGTGGAGTCCGTGGAAGAACGTGAAGTAGTGCAAAATAGCTATTTTTGGATAGGACAAAAAAGCAGGCTTCTGAAAGAAGGTATTACCAAGAAATTACAGAATACGTTATTCATAGGGGGTGTAGTCTTGACTAATCGGCAAGAAACTCCAGAAGAAAATAGAGAGAAATTAAGACAAGAAGAACTAAAAAAATCCGAATGGTGCATTAAGAGATGGATTTAATCGAGCTGAAAATGGAAATTTAGCAGATTTAGTTGGTGGTTTAGGTTGGAAAGGAACAGGAATATTAATTATTGTATTAATATGTAGATATGTTTTATATAAGCTGTTTATTTAAAGGGTTTAAGTAAACGTAAGGTGATGTTTAAAAAAATGAGGTTTAGTAGTGGAAAGGGATGAGTGGATTGGAAACATTTGGTACCATCTTTCCGATTGTTTTTTGGCTAGTAATTCTTGGTGGAATCGTTTTTGGGGTATATCGACTTTTAAAGACGAAACAAAAATAATAATTTTGAATTATGATATTATCCGGGTCGGCCTATTTTAAATAAAACATAGAGTAAAAGAGTTAGAGAAAAAGGAACAAAATAAAGATCATGTGCTTTTATGTTCTCGTAACGGTGGCGTTTCTGTAATAGCAGGAACGCTTTTTTGTAGTTTAAGTGTACTTACGGTGCAGGATAGTGTTCTGAAAGAAAATTTGAAACTTTTCACTATCAATATCGTATATAAAAGCAGATAAAAAATCGTTATTTGGGGGAATTACAGTGTCGTATCTATATTTAGCACTTGCAATAGTTGGGGAACTTATTGGTTCTTCTTTATTAAAAGCATCAGAAGGATTTTCAAAATTTTTTCCTACAATAGGGGTAATAGTAGCTTTCGTTGGTTGTTTTTTCTTTTTGTCATTGTCATTGAAAACAATTCCCTTAAATACTGCGTATGCAATATGGTCAGGAGTTGGGATTGTTGCTACTACAATTATCTCAGTTTTAATTTGGAAAGAGAAAATTAATACAGCTAGCATTACAGGAATCATACTGATTCTTGTTGGAGTTGTAATATTGAATTTGTTCGGACCAGGACACGGAGAATCTAGTCATGACGTAAGCCAAACGATTAAAATCAATGAAAAAATGGAGTAACAAAAAATCCTTCTTAAATAAACAGAGAAGGATTTTTTCATTTAAATTTATATGTCTTCCTTATTTGTTGCGTTGGTTTTGAATATAGTTTACGACATCACCGACCGTCTGAAGCGTCGCTGCAACTTTGTCACTAATTTCGATCGCGAATTCATCTTCGATTTCCATCGTCAGGTCCACCATATCAAGTGAATCAGCTTCGAAGTCATCTTTGAATGATGATTCCAGTTTGATATTCTCCATTTTGATACCCAGTTGGTCTGCGATAATAGGCTTTAACTTTTCAAATGTGGTCATTGTGACAACCTCCTACGTATTTCATACCCTCTATTATAACAACCTATTTCGGAACATAAAACAAAAACCAAAAACTAGAGTTTATTATCGTAAGGGTTTTAAAAATCGTTATAGAATAAATATAACGTTTCTCTAGAAAAATACTTCTATTAAATTCTAATTAGGAGTGTACATATGGAACAAAACCTTTATGAAAAAGTTGGCGGAGAAGAAGCGATTGCAAAAGTGGTGGACTATTTTTACTCCGAGTTGGTTCTTAAAGATGATACAGTTAATCATTTTTTTAAAGAAACGGATATGGAAAAACAACGCAGACATCAGTCAAAATTCAACATCTTCACGATGCGCTTGCTCATTTTGGAGTGAATGAAAGAGATATAGATACAGCATTAACGAAATTGGCATCTCTACGAGACGACATATTGTATAAATAAAGCAAAGGTCAGTAATTTTATGGAATTTTTTCGGAGGAGGTTTGTAGGAAGAAATAAAGAAAAGAACCGAGCAAAATAAAGGAGTCAATACTTTCCTTTGCCCGGTTCTAATACCTTATTTCCTAAATCTTATTTAGAGTTATTAATGTATTTTTTAAAATTATCTAAAATCGCCTGCCAGCCGGCTTCTTGCATCTCAATAGGATTGGAGTTTTCAGCATCAAAAGTTTCAATTACCTTTGTTTCGTCTCCTTGACGAATAAAATTGATCGTAACTTTTCTTCCATCTTCTAAGGTATAAGCAATACCCTCATTTAATCTAACATCATCATAAACCCCACCAAAATCGAAACCGAAACTGCCATCTTTAGCTTCCATTCTTGAAAGAAATTTCCCGCCAACTTGCAAATCATTCTCAGCATATGGAGTGTGCCACTCTTCTGAAGCAGTGTTCCATTTTGTGATATGAGTTGGTTTTGTCCAATATTCCCAGACCTTTTCTACTGGTGCTTGGACCGTTGTTTCTACTATTATTTTTTTTGATGTTTCCATTCATTTACCGCCTCTCATAATACCAATATTTTTTTAAGCGATGGTTACAAAGAAGTCTGATTATATTGTAATTGAATTTATAAATTTGTGCTATTCTAAACAGTTTGAAATTACTGATTTTTTCGCAAGATTATTTAACTTCCCTTAAGCTCTTCCCATCAAGAATCTCTTGAATTCCTTCTTCACAAACTCCGTATGATCTCCATGAACAAGACTTACATACACGTTGAACATCGGAGGGGACGATGCACCTTCGAATCAGCAGCTCAATGTCCTCCCAATTCACAATTTGTCCTATTTTTAGCCCTAATTTCTCTAAAATCGCGGCGTCTCTTTCATAAATATTGTTATCTTCACAGTGGTATACACCTGAGTTTGGGTACTTTTCACACAACTGATCAGGACCCTTTACAAGTTGAATTTTGCTCTTGGGGTTTTCTCTCAAGGTTTGGTGCAGACGTGTCATATTTTCCACATATTCTGGGGAATAGCCCATTCCCCGATAACCCAAAAGGCAAAACAAATGATGACCTCTTAACTTAAACATAAATTTCCCCCATTTCAACACAGTTTGGTGAAATATATATAAATGTTAACTTAAATAGATAACTAGTTAACGATTTGTAATAATCATAACATATCCCAAGGGAATTTAGTTCGTTTGCATCCTGCGCAAATACTTGTTATTGGTTTGTGTAGTTTTATTCTATCGGGGATTTTTCTTTTTATGTTATCGATAGTTACATTGAAAAAGGACGTGGACTTAGCTTCATTAATGTGTTCGCAGATCTTAGACATCCCTCGTTCGGATGACTTATTTTTCACTTTCATGGACCTTTTGTTGGAATTGAATATTTACTATTTATAATTTTCATAATTTAATATTGAAAGTTTGATTTACATGGTATATTATTTACCGTATCGATGTTAGGAAACATAACATGAAACGGTGGTGGAATACATGAAAAAAATTGAAGCAATTATAAGACCAGAAAGGCTCACTGAGACGATCAAGGGATTAAAGAATATAGGAGTCACAGGTTTTACAGTATCCCAGGTAGTTGGGAGAGGCAAACAAAAAGATACTCAGGGTGTCTATCGTGGAAAAAACTATAAAGTAACTCTTCATCCAAAAGTAAAATTGGAAATTGTACTTTCAGATTATATGGTAGAACGTACAATAAAGAACATTGTTGATTCAGCCCAAACAGGAGAAGATGGGGACGGAAAAATTTACGTTTATCCGATTTTTGAAGCTTATAACATTAGAACTGGAAAAGCAGACTTTGATATTGATGAATTAGTAGATAGGGAGGGCTAACAACATGGAATTAATCTATTTAAATACCGTATGGATTGTGTTGGCATCCGCAATGGTACTATTTATGGAAGGCGGATTTAGTTTACTGGAAGCAGGTCTTGTTCGAACTAAAAATGCTGTCAATGTAACAATGAAGATATTTGTAGATTTAACGATAGGAGCTTTAGCTTTCTGGATGATTGGATTTGGCATTATGTTTGGGGATGATGCCTTCGGATTCATTGGTACTTCTTTATTTGGCAGTCCTGAAAAGATTGCCCTATCGATTGAACTACCTAGTGCAGCCTTTGTACTATTCCAAATGGGATTTGCAGTAGCTTGTATCTCGATCGTTTCAGGTGCGGTAGCTGAACGTATGAACTTTAAAGCCTATATTTTAATAGCAGTACTAATTTGTATCATTATATATCCACTTTCAGGTCATTGGATTTGGAACAGCGACGGTTGGTTGGCAAAATTAGGAATGAAGGATTTTGCAGGTTCGGCTGCCATCCATGCTGTTGGAGGTTTTGCTGCTTTTGCTATTGCAAAAATATTGGGAGCAAGAAAAGGAAGATTTAATTCAGATGGAAGTGCGAATGTATTTGCACCTAGTAACATTCCTTTAGCTTCAGCTGGTGCGTTTATTTTATGGTTTGGTTGGTTCGCTTTTAATGCAGGTAGTACATTAGATGCTTCCAATACAGCCCTTGCATCCATTGCTATTAATACCATGCTTGCAGGAGCAAGCGGCGGTACTTCTGCCCTGCTTATTACATTGAAAAAGTTTGGAAAAGCAGATCCAAGTATGACAATTAATGGAGTATTATCTGGTCTAGTGGCGGTGACAGCTGGTTGTGCCTTTGTTTCTCAATGGAGTGCAATCATTATTGGGGCAATTAGTGGCTTAATTGTGATATATGCAACACTTTTCGTTGACCATTTAAAAGTTGATGATCCAGTGGGAGCAGTAGCGGTTCACGGCTTCAATGGTGTATTTGGAACTATTGCGGTTGGATTGTTTGATACAACTCAAGGTCTTTTAACAACAGGTGATTTTTCACTTATAAAAGTACAATTATTAGGTGCAGCAGTAGTAGTTGTATGGGGGCTTTTTGGCGGTGCATTTATGGCAAAGGTATGTGAAAAGACCGTTGGTTTACGAGCGAGTGAACGTGAGGAAGAAGAAGGATTGGATATGTCATACCACGGTATTCCCGCTTATAATGAATTAGAACGATTCACAGATTTGCCTACTAGTTTATATAATTTTGAGGAAACAACAGGGATTACGGTCGCTCCTACCAGGGGAAATGAAATAAGAAGAGAAGTTATGTAACATGTGATAAATAATGAATGCTGAATATAATCTTTAGCATAAGAAATACCTCTTCATTATCTTAATCTTTTCTAGGTTTATGTATAAAATTAAAAACCAGATGACATTAGAAGGCATCTGGCAAAATAAAAGTAATTCTTCCGTATTTTAATCTTCATTTTTGTTGATAGAATCTGGATTTTGTTCCATTTAGGGTCCATCCATAATGTTGATTAATTCTTTAGCTAACTCATCTAAAAATTCTTCAGATAATTAGGGTAATTACATGGAATAGTGTAAAGAGTATATTTTGTCATCACTAATGCAAGGTCATCCTTTTGTATAACAAATTCTTGTGAGGGTTAACATGAGTTTTCTCTCCTCTTTCTATGCCTACCAACATTTTATTTCTTTTGAAAAAAAAGATTACATGCTCCATCAGATTTTCATAAATGATGCTAACAAAAAAATTCTTACAACAACATGTAGTCGTAAAAACTTTCCCAACCAATGATGGACCATCTTCTTTTCCCACATATAGGAGCAGAAGTCCAAATAGATGTTGGCGAGCGTAGCCTATCAAATTGGTAATAATTTGATAGGCATTTTTTGCTGGAATGCACTTTCTATGCATTTTTGATTTTACGATTCTTGTAAAAATGGCTTATTCCATAGTCCTTTAATGAAGAAAACAAAGTCGACAAATTATGGTAATTATAAAGTATAATGTGTAATGTAATACATACAAATAGATACTTACTTAAGGTATAATGTTTGTTTGGATAGAACAGTTATAAACATAATAACAAGAATATTGCAGGATTTAGATATCGAGAGATAAGAAAGGTAACAAAGATGAGTATAATAAAGGATTTTTTGCTGCAGCTTACGTTTATGGTAATACCCATATTTATTTACTATACATTTATTACTGAGAGGGTAAAGACTGATAAAAATAGAATAATAGTAATGACCATGTTGTGGGGATTATCAATCATAGCTTGCATGTCCTTTCCAGTGGTTTTTGGTGAAAATGCTCGTTTGGAGTTAAGAATTATTCCTCTATTATTAGGAACGTTATATGGCGGATTTTTTTCAGGAATCGTCCTATCAGCACTTATCATCCTTTATCGACTTTCTTTTGGATTCGATATCGGTTTTTATAACACAGTTCTTGTTTTACTGTTATCCCTGCCTGTCATTCTCTATTTTCAAAAACCGTTTGCCAGTTCGAAAAAAGATAAAAGGTTAATAATAGCTGTGGGTCTTGCCAGTTATTACTGTCTTATTGGTATTACGTGGTTTGGTACATTAAGAGGCTTTTCCATAGAAAATCTCATCGTTCAAATTATCCATCTAATCTTTGCAGTGGTAGTAACGTTTTGCTTCACTCTGTTAATTGAAGCAGTCAGGGAAATACACCAGCTGCGTTTAGAAATACAAAACGCGGAAAAATTACGAGTTATAGGAGAGTTAACCAGTGTTTTTGCTCATGAAATTAGAAATCCAATGCAAGCGACTCGTGGCTTTCTGCAACTTCTAAACGAGCCTGATTTGTCTGATAAAAAGAAGGAATATATCCAAATATCTCTTGAAGAATTAGACCGTGCAAATGCAATTATTAATGATTTTTTATCTTTTGGAAAACCATCCATTCATGATAACGAAAGAATCGACGTAGGTTTTCAGATACAACGTGTAGGAAATATTATTCAAAGCTACACCATGAACCGGAATGTTGAGATTAAAACTGATGTTCAGGATAACTGCTGGATTTATGCGAATACTCAAAAATTGAACCAGTCTTTAATTAATATTTTGAAAAATGCGATAGAGTCTATGCCGACTGGTGGAATGGTTTGGATTACATGTACTTCAATGGATGATGGATATATAAAGATTATCATTAAGGACCAAGGAATTGGTATGACCAAAAAGCAAATGGATATGCTTGGTTCTCCGTACTATTCCTCAAAGGAAAATGGGACAGGACTAGGAATGATGGTGAGTTTTCAAATTATCCGTTCTTTCAAAGGTAAAATACAAGTGAAAAGTGAAAAGGAAAGTGGGACAGAATTTATTATTCAATTACCCCAAATAACCTAAAGTAAAATAAAGTCTTTAACAAAAAGCTCACTAAAACATGGTGAGTTTTTTGGTTTTGGTAAACCCTATGGGTAGTAAGATATCTCCAGCAGACTTGGGGAAAAGATAGAAATTTAAATATGAGAAGTAATATAGGTGAACCAATGAAATTAGCATTTTCATTTTTTTATGCGTATTATTGCTACTCTTTACTGTTACGTATAAAAGGACATTACATTTATTTGAGATTATTTTTATAGGGATGATGGTTTGGATTACAACTCATTCCGTTTCTTCTATTCGGATTAAGAATTTACAACTTATATTGATCTCTCAAGATTTAAGCCATCGATACAGTATGTGGGTGTCCGTGATGGAATGGACCTTTACAATTACCCTTACTTATATAACCTAATATTGGTATCGAAAAAATGTTTAGTGAGGTAACATTATGCTTCTTTACTTCCCAGAAAACTTTGATGAAAATGAATGGTTTACTCTTGGTAAGCGTAAGAGTCAATCTAACTGATGTTTTAAAGACAAATGCCATTTATAAAGACCATGCTTTAGGAACAAACTAAACAAACGAATTTTCTGGATTTAAAAAGGGAGAAACATCGATGTTAGATTCTGTTGAAATCATTTTTCGAACCTTTACTTCTTTTATTTTATTATGGATATTTGTCCAGTTGCTCGGTAAACAGACGATTGCTCAGAGAACCTATCACCTTTATATCGCTTCAATTACAATGGGGACAATTGCAGGAAATCTCGCATTCAATATAAAAATTAAATTTCTGTATTTTATCATTGCCATTAGTATTATGGGTACTATCGTTTTTATGCTGAATCTTGTTGCTTTTCGAAATCACCGCTTCCGAAAATGGATTGCTGGAGAACCTGCTACATTAATTCAAAAAGGACAAATACTCGAAGAGTCAATGGAACGAATGGGCTATTCATTAGATTCACTTAAACAGGCTTTGCGGGGAAAAGATATTTTCAACATAAATGAGGTAGAGTGCGCTATTCTAGAGGTAAATGGCTCATTATCTGTTTTAAAAAAACCACAATACCAAAATACCACCAAGCAGGATTTAAATTTACTACCCACTTCGGAAACTGCGCCGGTAGAGCTGATTTATGATGGAAAAATCTTATATGAAAACTTAACCAAACACACCTACAGTGAAGAATGGTTAATGGCTGAGCTTAAAAAAAGGAAATTTGCTGTTCATGACATATCATATGCAGTCGTAGGGACAAAAGGAAATTTATATATTGATTTGTTTCGGGAGCAACTAGATTAATTTTGCTGGAATTCTGTACATAATAAGAAAGTTACCATACTTGAGGAGGACTACAATGCAAAAGAAGCAACCTGTTAATAATAATTTGAGTTCTATTATGAAGCCGGAATTTGCCGGAACTGATTCACAAAAGGTAAAACAACAAATTCAAAAAGATGTAAGCCAGGGACAAGGTGCAATGACTTCCCGAGAGGCAGGAGGAATGCAAGATTAAGAAACCACGCTGAGTGGTTTTTTTATTTTCGTTTATAAAATTCTTAGACCTTTCCCTTTATGAAGGACAAATCTTTGAGTAGCTTTCTGAGATTTGTCCTTAAGACCCTATATGAAGGACAAATCTTTGAGTAGCCTTCTGGGATTTGTCCTTAAGACCCTATATAAAGGACAAATCTTTGAGTAGCTTTCTGAGATTTGTTCTTAAGACCCTATATAAAGGACAAATCTTTCAGTAGCCTTCTAGGATTTGTCCTTAAGACTCTTAATGAAGAACAAATCCTTTAATAGTCTTCTGAGATTTGTCCTTAAAGACCCTGGAAAATCCATTTCGCTTGTTGCTTTTAGGTCCGTCATTAAAGTAGCCTTAGCGATTTTGTTCTTTTTTCTGCTTCTTACAAAACTAAAAAGAAAATGGCAAGTGCATTTTCACCTGCCATTTCACAAGTCATATAAAGAAGGCAGCCGCAAGATAGAAAACGATTGAAATGACCCCTCCAATGACAGAAACCTTCAATTTATATCGTGCATACTCAACTATTGGCAGGTCCATAATGGAAGCGGTGGTAATGGTGGTATCTCCTAAAGGGGAGGCCAATGCCCCGAAGGCTCCACTAGCAAATACAGCACCTACGGTTAACGGGATGGACGCACCGGTTGCGACCGCCAAACTTACACCCAATGGCATAAATAATCCCCATGTTCCCCACGAGGAACCAATAAAGTAGCCCACCACGGAGCCGAGCAGGAAGATTGTAGCTGGAGTTAACCAAGCTGGTAAAAATGCACCTAAGGTTGAACTAATAAAGTTGGAAAAACCTAGGTCCTCGGCTGAAAGGGTTAATGACCAAATCAACACCAGTAGACTAATGGCTTCCATCATCTGATTCCCGCCATCATAGAAATGGTACAATAGCTCACTAAGATGCTGCCGTCTAATAATATAAAAAGTGAACGATAGAATCAGTGTGATAAAAACCGCTAATAGCATGACAAAGGTGGCGTCTGCGATAGAAAAGGCATCGAATACTGTTTTTGCTCCTTTACTTTTACCGTCCTGCCATAATAAGAACAAAGATAAACCTAACAGTAAAAAGACTGGCACAATCAAGTTCCAAGGCTGCGCTTTTACCATCGATAATTCTTTTTTAATACCAATTCGGTGAAATTCATGCTCTTCCTCTTCTAGCTGCTCTTGATCACCTTTTACACTCGAATCCTTCTTACCACGATTCCAAAAGGTTTGGATTAATCCAATGATTAACGTGGTAATTGCAAAAAAGTTAAACAGAATACTTAGTAAGAATACTTCATAGGGAGACATCCCAAAATCCAAATCTCGAATACTGCCTTCCACCAAAGAAACCATGAACCCTACAAATGCAGTCGCGACTGGTAAAAGGACGATGACGGATTCCGTTGAAATGTCCATCGTGAGTCCGACTTTTTGCTTCGAGACATTCATTTTTTTCGCAAGAGATTTGACGACAGGTCCTATCATCATGATTCGAAACATCGGCATCATAAAGGTGAAAGGGAGGGTAAGCCAAATCAAACCAAGGAGCCCGCGTTCATTCTTTATCTTCGTCCCAACCCATTCTGAAAAACCTTTAATGCCTCCAGAAATGTTCATCATTCCCACCAGGCCGCCAAACAAGTAGAGAAATCCGATGATTTTTATATTGGTCTCATCCGACAGAGTGGTGACCATATAGGAAACACTTTGAATCGTTCCATCTATTAAATCTGATGTGAAGATCAAAGATCCAACCACAAGTCCAACGACTAGACCAGGTAAGATATTTTTTAGCCAGATGGACATGGCAATAACAATGATAAACGGCAAAAGAGAAAGCCACGTATGTTCCAAAACATCTTCCTCCCTGATAGCTTCATTCTACATATTCATTTAGTGTTTCCATAAGATCGCAGATAAATTTTCCTTTTTTT
>JAPSKD010000120.1 GCA_031177865.1 Bacillus sp. (in: firmicutes)
CACTGAACAATACGGTGTGGACGGCATTATGATTGGGCGTGGGATTTTTCATAATCCATTTGCTTTTGAGAAGGAGCCGAGGGATCATAGTAGTGAGGAATTGCTTGATCTGCTGCGGCTGCACCTGGATCTCCATGATCAATATTCGGCACAGATGCGGCGCTCCTTCAGCGCACTTGTCCGCTTCTTCAAAATCTATGTCCGTGGATTTCGAGGGGCAAGTGAACTCCGAAATAACTTAATGAACGCCAAATCAACAAGTGAAGTACGGGCGCTGCTTGATGAATTTGGCAGCAAGGATCATGATCAGGTAGATGAACGCGGAAATTAAATGGACAGACAAGAGAAACAACAGTGCTTCAGGAGAACAAATAACTTATTGGAAAACATGGCCGACTTGGCTGTGTTTTTTCTTTTGAAGGATTGTCAAGCTAAGTGCGACACATCTTCCATGAAAGCTTCGTGAGCCGAGCCCCATCCGAGGCATTTGAAAGGTCAGCCGGACGAGGTTAGCCAGTTCTTCATCGGTAACGGAAGCGAAATCGTACCCTTAGGGAAGAACTCCCGGAGAAGACCATTCAATAAAATTGTTAACAATAATGTTGACAATGAAAAAAGTGAAATTTATACTTTTATTTAATTAGAAATGAAAAGGAGGGTAACGTATGAAATTACCGAAAATGAAAGCGCTAATATGGGAAGGTAAGGGTGTCCTCAGCCTTCGTGAAGTTCCGGTTCCTGAGATAGAGGCCCATGAAGTCCTTATCCGTGTTAGTTATACGGGAATGTGCGCGACAGATAAAGAAATCGTAACGGGAACCTTTCCGACACCTCCCCCCTATATTCTCGGCCATGAGATTACGGGCAGCATTGTATGTGTAGGAGGCTTAATCCAAAACCTTAAAGCAAGTGATCGGGTTGTAGTGGATCCAGCGATCCCTTGCCAGGAGTGCCCAGCTTGCCACGCTAATCGGCCTGAATACTGTTATGCATATCGTGAAATAGGGATTAATGAGAATGGGGGCTGGGCTGAATTCGTCAAAGTGCCTGGTCGATGCGTACATCGAATTTCTGATGAAATCACGGATCTTTCAGCGGCGATTTTCGAACCCATGACCTGCCCTTTTGGCGCCGTGGAAGCGGCGAATGTATATCCCGGGGATGATGTTCTTATTTTTGGCGATGGACCGGCAGCCTTCTATTTTGCGCAGATTGTTAAGTTAAAAGGTGCAGGAACCATTTCAATGGTCATGAAACAACCCGAGAGAATAAGTCTGTTTAACAGTATAGGGGTTAAGAACTTTTACTTCATTGAACAAATTAAGGATCTGGCTTCGAACGCTGTAGTTAAAGAACACAATGGGTTTGACCTGGCGATTGACGCGGTGGGGGCGTCAGAAACGGTAAAGCATACCGTAACCTATGCTAAAACGGGTGGCAGAATTATATTTTATGGTTTAAAAGATTCCGCTACAGACTATTTTCCTCATCGGGAAGTTATTTTTAAAAACCTTACGATCTATGGGAAAACCAACTCCCCTTCGATTTGGCCCAAAGCCATTCAATGTGTTAAGCAGGGCGATATTGTCCTCGAACCTTTGATTGAAAAAATATTTAAGCCTGAAGAAGTGCCGGGTTTGCTGCAGCAATGGGAAGGCAAGAAAGCGGTCATCGATTGGAGGACCTAAAAAAGAGAGAAAATAAAGTAGAGGAGCATTGGGAACGCGATTCCTATGAAATCGAGCGTGGGCTATTTGGGAACGAAAGAGGCAGTGACTGCTTTTCTAACATCAAGAATTAAAAAGTGCAAGTATGGACTAAACAAAAAAACAGTTCATGGATAATACCAGGAACTGTTTTTGTTCATGTGCAGGGCGGGAGGGCTTCACTTAATAAATATGGCGCTGCAATTCTGCTTCGATGTCTGACCAGGATCTGGATTGAATGGCTTCTAGCAGTGAGCGGTGCTCTTCAATTAACTTAATGAAATTATCCTCCTGATGTTTACGGCCATTTGTCATGAAGTGGAAAATAATGCGCGACGATACGCCTGACCATATAGCCATTAGGTAGGGCTCTTTGGTTGCATGGATCAAATATTCATGAAATTGCAGGTCTTTCTCTATTACTGTTTCCAATTGGTTCTTTTCGCATCCAGCTTCAAGCTCGGATAGAATGGCTTCCAGTCTCATATAATCTTCGTCCGTCAATTGAAGGTATATTTTCTTCAAGGCGTAGGTTTCCAACAAAATGCGTAATGGGTTAAGTAAAGCAGTAACCTCTTCATCCTCGACATCCGCAACGACGGTTTCCCTATGCGTTTGAGTTACTAGTAAACCGTCTCGTTCCAGGAGTAGAATAGCTTCACGGATAGGACCTCGGCTAAGCCCCATTTCCTTGGATAAATCAATTTCACGTAAACGTGTTCCCGGCTTAATCTTTCCATATATAATCGCTCGCTTGATATCTTTAAACACTTGGTTTCGTAATGTATCAGTTTTTTTAACGCTAAAACGAAAATCAGTCATCAGTCATATTAGCCTCCATTTACTGTTTTACTAAAATTATAATACCTCTACCCCTGTCTCCAGTCAACAAAATTGATGATTTTATTGTTAACAATATTGTTGACAATAAAATTTCACCGATGCTATACTGAGTTCGAAGTTACACAATAACATTACTATGGTGGTGAAGGTATGAAAATTATCGACGTATTAACAACCCCGGTCCTTATTCCATTTAAAAAGCCTGCTAAGTGGTCAGGTGGAACAAGACGAAATGCTCCAGCTCTGATGATTCAATTAAAAACCGATGAAGGCCTGGTAGGCATCGGGGAATGCGTGGGGCCAACCATCCCGACGATCCAAACTGTGGTTGAGAAGGAATTCAAGCCGTTTTTAATTGGCAAGGACCCCATGCAGACCGAGTTGATTTTACATCAATTAGAAGAATATATTCTTAATTGGTCTCAGATGGGTTATTATGCGCTGGCGGGTATCGACATAGCCTTATTGGATCTGAAAAGTAAAATGTTAAACACACCACTTTATAATTTGCTTGGCGGTTTATACAAACAGGAAACTAGATTTGCAGGGTATCTGTTTATTGATGATCCGTTAATCAATGCCAAAGAGGCTGAGGAAATTGTGGCGAAGGGTTATGACGAAATCAAAATCAAAGTGGGCCGTGAAGTCGATTACGACGTGGAAAGAATAAAAGAAATCAGGGCAGCTGTTGGTCCTAACATAAAGCTGCGCGTAGATGCTAATCAAATTTGGAGCGTAAAAACAGCCATCCAAGCTATTAATAAAATGGAGAAATATGACCTGCAGCTCGTAGAGCAGCCAACACCTTACTATGATATTGACGGATTAGCTGAAGTTAGTCGGTCGGTATCCGTTCCGATTACAGCAGATGAATCCTGCACAACCTTTGAAAGCGCACTCAAATTGATTGAGAAAAGAGCAGTCGCTGCATTTACAGTTTATCCTTCTGAGGCGGGCGGCTTGTTGAAAGCAAAGCAAATCGTAGAATTGGCAGATACATACGGTATCTGGTGTGTAACCGGCTCTTGGGCAGAAACTGGAGTTGCCACGATGGCCAATGCCCATCTCATTGCTTCATCCAGAAACTTCCCGTTTGCGGCAGATACGCATTACGAATGGTACAGCTCAGATGTGCTTAAGCAACCTATCAATTTTCAACAAGGACGCGTGAAACTCACGGATGCGCCTGGACTTGGAATTGAGCTGGCTGAAAACTTCAACGGCTTGGATAAAGAGGAAATTAGAGAAATGGTTTTCTACGATAGTGAATCCGGATCGGATTATCAGCCTAGAATCGGCATGATCCTATAAATTGAAACAGAAAGAAGGGTGAAAATTGAGTAGTTTGCCGAGTTATTTCTATGAAAAGTTGACTTGGGAAGAATTGAAAGAAGCGATTAAAGAGCAGCGCGTTATTCTATTGCCCGTTGGCTCCACAGAACAACACGGCTATCACTTACCCATGGAGGTGGATAATTATTTGGCGCGCCAGGTTTCCATTGGTGCTGCCGAACTGGTTCCAAACGATGTGCTTGTGATGCCGAACATCCCTTATGGCTTTAATACACATCATATGGATTTTCCAGGGCAGATCACAATCAATGGCCGTACCTTTATAGAATATTGTCTTTCAGTAACAAAGAGTTTAGTTTATCACGGTTTTCAAAAGATTATTATTGTGGATGGCCACGGCTCAAATATGCCTTTCCTAGATATTGTAGCTCGACAAACCAACATTGAAAGCAAAGGTACAGCATTATGCACCGCACTAATCCATACAAGTCTGGCCAAGGACGTTGCCGGAAAAATCAGGGATTCGGGCAGAGGCGGCATGGGTCATGCTTGCGAGTGGGAAACCTCTATGTACTTGCATCTGAATGAAGGTGAAGTTCGAAAGGACAAGATCGTAGATGAATACGATTTACCGGATTCAGAATTTCATTGGAACGAGTTGCAGGATCCGTCTTCTATTTTGATGATGGAATGGTGGACGACATTTTCGAAGTCGGGAGTATCAGGCAGTGCAACACTGTCTTCAAAAGAAAAAGGAAAAATCTTGTACGATGTAACCGTAGAAAGGCTTGCACGGTTAGTTACGGAATTCAAGGCTAGGGAAATTCGACCGCGGCATGATAACCATGATGAAAAACCGAAGCTCAGTCTGGATAATTTACTTCAATTTTAAATTTATTTAGGGGGGCTATGGGTGAAAAAGGTACTTATTGTTTTTCTACTATGTATGGGTCTTATTGCAGTTACAGCATGTAGTACAGAAACAGAAGATAAAACCAACAACGAGCAGAAGGAAGCAACAAAAGCCGAAGTGAAAAAGATTAGGGCGGGTGTGGGCATAACAAGCGAACATCCCCAATATCAAGGGCTGTTAAAATTTAAAGAGCTGGTTGAGGAACAAACAAATGGGGAGATCGTTGTTGACACATTTCACAGCGGTCAAATGGGCGATGATCGTACCATGATGGAATCTTTACAACTGGGATCTTTGGAAGTTGCACTTCCTTCTACTGCACCGGTAGCCAATTTTATACCTGAGTTTTCAGTATTTGAGTTTCCTTTCTTGTTTCCTAGTCAGGATGTAGCCAATACGGTTTTATATGGGAAAGTGGGTCAGCAATTTCTTGATATGCTCCAGACCCAAAATA
Source organism: Bacillus sp. (in: firmicutes) (assembly GCA_031177865.1). GTDB lineage: Bacteria > Bacillota > Bacilli > Bacillales > Cytobacillaceae > Neobacillus. The sequence continues at coordinate 5,210 of JAPSKD010000120.1, forward strand.
TGGTGGGTCTGGCCTATTGGGAAGATGGCTTCCGCAATGTGACCAATTCCAAACGAGAAATCGCTACATTGGAAGATTTAAAAGGCTTATCCATTCGAACCATGGAAAATGATTTGCATATCGATGCATTTCGCGCCTTAGGCGTCAATCCAACGCCGATGGCTTTCACAGAGCTATTTACAGCAATGCAGCAAAAAACAATTGATGGGCAAGAAAATCCATTCGCAACGATATATTATGAGAAATTTAATGAGGTACAAGGCTATGTATCCAATACCCAACACATCAATAGCAGACAAGTATTTATTGTGAGCAAGATGTTCTTTGATGATTTAACCGAAGAGCAGCAGCAAATTGTACGTGAAGCAGCTATAGAAGCCGGGGAATACCAAGGAAAGCTGATTCGCGAGAAGAGTCAGTATTATTTGGAGGAACTTCAAAAAAGGGGTATGGTGTATACCGAGATTTCTGAAGAAGAGCGAAACAAGATGCGTGAAGCCGTACAGCCTGTGATAGATAAATATGCCAAAAAAATTGGCGAGGATCTCGTTGAAGAAGTTTACGATGCGATAGAGGCGGCTACGCAGTAAATCAAATTCGAGGCTTGAAGCACATTTCAAGCCTCGAGCATTATGGTTTGAAAGGCAGGTAGTTATGTCTATCATCAAATGGTTTGACACGTATCTTGAGGAATGCTTTCTTGTCGTTCTATCTAGTGTAATGGTGGTAGTGATCGCCGCACAGGTCTTCATGCGGTACATTCTAACTTATTCACTACCATGGTCGGAGGAGCTCGCACGTTATTGTTTTATATGGATTGTCTATATTGGCATCAGTTATGGCATTAAGAGACAACGGCATATCAAGGTTGATATTCTGCTGTTTGTATTAAAAGGAAAAGCGAAAATTGTTCTCCATATTATAGCGAATCTTATTTTCTTCGCATTTGCATGTTTTGTAGTCATTTACGGTTATGATGTAGCTGCTCGGCTGCTGCAATTTGGACAAACCTCACCGGCCCTAAATCTCCCTATAGGCCTAGTTTATTTAGCCACACCAGTAGGCATGGCGTTGGCCTCAGTACGTATTATTCAGCAGCTTATTATTCAATTTAAAGCCTTGGTTGGAAACGGCGATTTTGAGGTTATGACGGAACATGACATCATATTGGAGCAAATAAAATCGGAGGATGTTTCAAAGCAGGGTATAAACAATGGGCAGGTGAACACCAAATGACGACTCTTATTTTGTTTGGCTGCTTTCTGCTTTTTTTACTATTAAGCATTCCTATCGGGATTGCGCTTGGATTAGCTACCCTTGTCTCCATTCTCATTTCGGGCTCGCTGCCCGTCGAATTTTTACTGCAAGGATTAGTGACTTCGATTGACTCATTTCCTTTGATGGCGGTTCCCTTCTTTATATTGGCTGGGGAATTAATGGGGAAGGGCGGGATTTCAGATCGTTTGTTTTTGGTAGCAAACTCGATCGTTGGAAATGTGACGGGAGGTTTTGCCGTCGCGACGGTCATTACTTGCATGTTCTTTGCAGCTATATCCGGATCGGGACCTGCCACCGTTGCAGCGATTGGAGGCATTATGATTCCGGCGATGGTACGTCAGGGGTATGACAAAAAGTTTGCTACTGCTTTGGTGGCGGCATCAGGATCGTTAGGTGTGATCATTCCCCCTAGTATTCCTATGGTGATTTATGGGGTCAGTGGAAGCGTATCTATTGGAGATATGTTTATCGCTGGAATTGTTCCAGGGATTTTTGTCGGCGTATGCCTTATATGTTATGCATATTATCGAGCACGAAAAGATGGCAATGTTGGCAACGGGATAAAACCTACCTTTAAGAAAATTGCTGAAGCGGTTTGGGAAGCAAAGTGGGCCTTGCTCATTCCCATTATTATTCTTGGTGGTATTTATGGAGGTGTCTTCACCCCTACAGAGGCAGCAGTCATCGCGGTGGTCTATGGCTTAATAGCGGGAATGGTGATGTATAAGGAACTGAAACTGCGTGACTTGCCAAGAGTTATAATTGATGCCTCATTAACTACAGCCACTGTATTAATCATCGTAGGTACGGCCACTGCATTTGGTCGATTGCTCACTGTTGAACAGATCCCTAACCAAGTAGCCAATGCACTTTTGTCTGTATCGGATAATGCTACGATAATTATAATACTTATCACACTGCTATTGCTGATCGTTGGTTCCTTTATGGATACTTTAGCAGCCATAATAATATTAACTCCAATTTTATTGCCTATCGCTGTTAACCTAGGCTATGATCCTGTACATTTTGGTATTTTGATGGTTGTTAATTTGGCTATAGGTTTCATTACACCTCCGGTGGGAGTTAATTTATTTGTAGGTTCGGGTATATCCGGAATATCTGTGGAAGCGTTATCAAAAGCGATCGTACCCTTCTTTTTTGTTATGGTATTAGCCTTATTACTTATTGTATTCATACCGGATTTATCCCTTTGGATTGGCCATTATTTTTCAATGAAAAAAGGGGCGTGAGATCATGGGGATTTTTAGAGGGAAAAGAGGTTTTGAATTATGGATTATCATGCTGCTGTTACTCAGCGCCGCCTGTTCGAATCAAAGTAATGACCACAAGGATGCTTCCCAAGAAGTAATATTGGAATTTATGGTCACAACGGAGAATCTAAGCGACCGATTAAAAACGGTGATTGAAAATTACGAAGCAGCAACCGGTAACAAGGTGGAGATTCAATCCTTTCCATCCACAGAATACAATAATATTTTGAAAACCAAGATGATGTCGGATGACGGTCCGGACCTCTTTGTTACGGACGATATCGCCATGGCGCAATTTGCAAATCCCAGGACGTGGTTCACAGACTTGTCCTCAGAGGAATGGGTAACCAGGCTGTCTCCCAGCGGAAAACAAATGATCACTTGGAACGACGGACAAATCACAGGCCTTCCCATTACAAATCCAGGCGGATTTGGGCTGATGTACAATAAAGATATTTTCGAGGAGGTAGGCATCACTGAGCTGCCGACTACCTGGGAGCAATTTTTAGACATTTGCGAAACGTTAAAAAAAGCAGGGTATATTCCGATTAATATTCAATTAGCCAATGGAAGTGAGTTTGGTACGACCCATTTAATGCATCAACTGTTTGCCAATGTAGAATTCACACGGCAGGACAATATTCAGGCTTTCTACGAGGGGCTAAATACGAATCAGATTAAGCTAGCTGACGTCTCCGAATACCAACAAGCCTTGGAGCAAATGGTGGAATTAAAAGAAAAGGGATATACCAATGATGATTTTATGTCCACCTCCTTCGACATGACACAAGAGAGGTTTGGCAGCGGTAAAGTGGCCATGCATCCTTGTGGAGATTTTGTTCTGCCTCCGATGCTGGCAAATTACCCCGATTTAAGGGTAGGATTTTTACCAGCACCTTTCAATGATACCCCGGGTGCAGCGGCCTTGTACGCAGGAGTTGGCATATCCGTAAATGCAAAGGCTGATCAAAAAGCAGCCGCCCTTGAATTTATTAGCTTTTTCGCCTCTAAGGCACAGCAAGAACAGTTTATGAGTACGGCTTCAGGAACCAATGTATTTGCTGATGTAAAGGCCGAGCACAACATGATCAGTCAAGATTTACAGGTTTACATTGATCAAGGTAGAGCCTTTATGCTGTTGGCGGGAAAGATGGAGCCATGGCCAGAGATGGAAGCTAGAAAGGCGATGCAAGAAATGATGCTGGGCTCAAAAACGCCGCTGCAGTTTCTAAAAGAGATGGACCAAAAAGCAAGCATCATCGCCAAAGGGAAAAAATTAAAAGGATGGTAAGAGGAGATAAACTATGAGAATGAATGCGAAAAGCGCCATTCGATATCCCATCTTGTTTATAGTTCCTGCGCTTGTGATTTACATGATCTTCTTTATTTACCCAACCTTATCTGGCTTTTACTTTTCATTTACCGATTGGAATGCCTCGAGCACAGAAGTGAAATTTGTTGGAGTTCAACAGTTCATGGATGTGGTGCAAAATCCTGATTTTACATTAGCTTTAAAAAATACGTTTCTATTCTCAATCACAACAACGTTAGGGAAAAACATCCTTTCCATTGCTTTAGCTGTGTTATTAACCACAGCGCTTTTAACAAGAAATGCTTTAAGAGCTGTATATTTCTCTCCGGCCATCTTGAATATTGTTGCGGTGGGATTAATTTTTCAGGGGCTAACCAATCCTGACATAGGTTTTGTTAATCATATGTTTCGAGCTTTAGGTCTGGATTTGTTTGCTCTAGGTTGGATCAGCGATCCCAAGTTATCCATTCATGTCGCAAGTGTTATGGAAATCTGGCGTGCAACCGGAATTACGATGGCCATTTATATAGCAGGAATACAAAATATCTCTAGGGATTATTATGAAGCTGCAACCATTGATGGGGCTCCTGCCTGGAGCAAATTTATGTGTATTACGCTCCCGTTGTTAATGCCTGCTGTCACTATCAATGTGTTATTGTCTTTAATTTATGGCTTTCGAATGTTTGAAGGGATTTACTTTTTGACCCAAGGGGGGCCAGGAACTTCTTCAGAAGTCATCATGACCATGGTTTATAAATACATGGGACAAGGGCTTTACGGCTATAGTACCGCGCTTAACTTAATATTGGTTTTGATCATTTTGATCTTTTCTTTCCCTATCCTTTCGTATTTGAGAAAAAAGGAGGTTGAGGGATGAAAAGCCAAAAGCTTGCATTAAGGTTGCTAGAGGGTGTCCTTTGGATGTTCAGTGCATTCATTTTCGTTCCATACTTGCTGGTCCTTTTAACCTCCGTGAAAAATGCAAAAGAAGCTGGCTTATTCACACTCACAGTTCCTTCGGAAATTCTCATTTTACAGAATTATAAAATAGTGTTTGAACAGGGATACGTGATTCAAGGGTTTATAAACAGCATGTTGATTGCAGTTCTATCCTTGTTTGTTATCTTGATGTGCTCTGCCCTGCTTAGTTTTTATATTGCGCGTGTAAAGGACGCATTCTCTAGCTTTCTCTATTATTTTTTCATTATGGGAATGATGGCACCGATCAGCCTTGTGACGACATTTGAACTGCTGAAAAGTCTAGAGCTGATTAATACTAGAATGGGCGTCGCTATGATATTTGCCAGTACATTGATTCCTTTTGCCACATTTATTTATGTAGGCTTTGTGAAAGGCTTGCCTAAGGAATTGGATGAATCCTCTACTATAGATGGCTGTGGCCCTTACAAGATGTTTTTTTTGGTCATTATGCCATTGCTGCAGCCCATCACGGTTACAGCAGGCATCCTGGTTTTTATGAATGTCTGGAATGATTCTCAAATTGTGCTTTTCTTTTTAAATGATAATGCGAAGTGGACGATGCCGTTGAACATTTATAGATTTTATGGGTATTACCGCTATGAGTGGAATTATATCTTCGGCAGTGTGCTGCTAACAACATTACCTGTGTTTCTGCTTTATCTCGTCGGGCAACGATTCATCATTGAAGGTATGACGAGCGGAGCAGTCAAAGGTTAAAATAAAATGGAGGGATCTGCAATGAGAGTACTAGCTGTCGGAGCCCATCCCGATGATGTGGAGCTGCTGTGTGGAGGGACGCTGGCCAAGTATGCAGCAAAGGGTAACAAGGTAACCATTATGATTGCAACAAACGGCAACGTGGGCTCAGAAGTATTAAGTAGTGAAGAGATTGCGGCAATGCGCAAGCAAGAAGCTGAGCAGGCTGCATCTATCATAGGCGCGGACCTGATTTGGCTGGGATACGATGATGAGTTTCTATTTCATGATCGACCGACTCGGATGGCGTTTATTAATGCCATACGCAGTGCAAATCCTGATGTGATGTTTGTGCACGGGGAACAGGATTATCATCCCGATCATCGTATATGTGGCGAAATCGCAAGGGATTGCCGCATATTAGTAACCGTACCCTTAATCATCACCGAACACAAGCATATGTTGAAAATCCCCCACGTATTCATTATGGATAACTTAGGGGCTATAGGTTTTGAACCTGAAGCATATGTCGATATCACCGAGGTGTTTGAGACGAAGGCAGCTATGCTGAAATGCCATAAAAGCCAGGACAGCTACCTTCAGCATATGTATGGAATGGATTATGTGCAGTTTATGTCCACGGTGTCTTCAATGCGGGGGCAGGCCATTGGTGTTCGGCACGCCGAGGCGTTTAGAAGCTTACCGATGTATCCGGTAAGTGGAGGGCCTCACCTGCTGCCGATCTAAAATATTTCATAAGGAGTGTAGAAATGAAAACCGTATGGTTTGGCGACGTGCAAGTACAATTGAAAGCAGTAGGATTTGATAAAGATGGAACCCTATTCGATGCAGTATCCTTTTGGGCGTATATCGACCAATTAAGGTGTTCCGAATTTTCTAAAATTGTAGGTCCCGGGTATGAGCAGGATTGGCATGCACTTATGGGCTGGAGGCATTATCCTGATGACATTGATTACAATGGAACGTTAGCCATTGCAACGATGGCGGAAGAAATCATTTTGGCCGCAGGACTGATTTATCAAAAAACCGGCAAGCCTTGGTTTCAATGTAAGCAGTTCGCAGAGCGGGTGTTTGCTAAAGCAGATCAGAGTATGGTCATTGCTGAAGCGTTTAGCAAAAAGCCAGGTGTTCCTGAAGTGATCATTAACTTGAAGCAGCATGGCGTCAGCACCGGGATTCTGACTTCTGATAGCTTTATGCGGACTGAAGCCTGTATGAAGCTGCTTCAGGTTGATGAGCTTTTGGATTTTGTTATTACGCCCGAAAAAGTGAAAAATGGAAAACCCAGTCCCGATATGGTAGAAAGCTGCTGCAGCATGCTCAATATTTTACCTTCAGAGCTTGCTGTAGTGGGTGATTCCATCGTAGATCTTAAAATGGCCAAAGAAGCTGGCAGTATTGCCGTTGGATTGGTGACACATGAAGGATCCAGGGAATCGCTGGGTGAATGGGCAGACATTTTGATTGAATCCATGATGGATATTAGAGTAGAACAGGACTGATCTTGGGGGGGGAAAGGTGTAGATAGCACGTTGTCGAAATGATATTGTGCAGCTATCGGGAAGAGGAGTATCTTACACATGAATATATTAATATTAGGCGCTACCGGTCGAGTGGGTCGTGAAATAGTTGCTCTTGCACTTAGGGAAAGACTTCATGTTACTGCACTTGTTCGGACACCAGCTAAGATGAAATATACGGATGAAAACTTAACCCTGATCCAAGGGAATGCCTTGAATAAAGATGATATCAGGCGTTCTATACATGGGATTGATGTGGTCATTAGTGCATTAAGTACGGATGGAACCACCACTTTATCGGAAAGTATGCCGCTCATTATGGAAGCAATGAAAAACGAAGGCAAAAAACGACTTGTCACCATTGGAACGGCGGGAATATTGCAAAGCAGAGCCAGCCCGGCCATCCTTCGTTATCAGGCAAGTGAATCCAAGCGTAAGTCTACCCGTGCAGCGGAAGAACATCATAAAGTGTACAACATGCTGAAACAATCAGACCTCGAATGGACGATTGTCTGTCCCGCCTATTTATCCGACGGAGAACGGATGGAGAAGTATCGGGTAGAACGTGACTTCTTGCCTGAGGGTGGATCTGTTATCGCTGTTTCGGATACTGCGGAGTTCACATACCGCCAGATTCATAGTAACGAATATATTAAATTACGTGTCGGTATCTCATATTAATACGGGATCAGGATTAAGCCAGTCTCATTCAGTATCCATATAGTAATCTCAGCCGTCATGCTTGCTATAGCTTTTAGCTATAACTAGTCATATTCTTTTGGTATGACTTATAACTCCTCTCGTCGTGATATGATATCGCTATACAACGAGGGGGTTATGTACATGACGGATAAGTTTCAGATCGTAGGAAGTTTGTTACGGCCCGAGGAGCTGCTGAAATATAAAACGCAAATTGAGCATCGTGATGATATTCAGTATCCTTTCTATGACAATTTTGAAGGGTATGCCGAGTGCGAGACCGAGGCGATCAAACAGGTCGTGAAAAAGGAAATCGAGCATAACCTGTCGGTTGTTA
>JAPSKD010000121.1 GCA_031177865.1 Bacillus sp. (in: firmicutes)
AACTCTTCTCCAAGAGCATCAATTGCAAATTGCTGTGGAATCCTTGCGATGCTTAATGTAGCTTCATACCCCTGGTTGCTGTTCACAACATAATAAACCATGTTATCAGCGAAAAACTTGCTGGATTATCCCACAGGATCACCCGTCATACTTACAGCACCAGGGATAGGTATTGGTGTACCGAATGTGATTACTCCATCCACTTCCGTATATGGAGCATAATGTACTTTACTTAATCCAAATTCCACTTTATTTTCTTGCATTTATATCACTCCAATATCATAAATTCTTTGAAATAATTGCTCTGATTCAATCCAAGTTTCATCCCAGTCCCAAGGGATATCATTTTCATCAAACAAAGACTCCAATTTTTGTTCAGCTGCAAGATCTTTATAATTTGTATAAAGCTCCACAGTGATGTTAGTAATCTTTGAATATACCTTGTTATCAGCTTTGAAATTATCTGTGGATGGCGTGTAATAAACAATAAAAGGTGGATCAGGGACAGGGGTGCTTTCCGTTGCTTTAAATTGAAAATAAGCCACTGGATAGCCAGTTTGATCTAGTAACTGTTTGAATTCTATTAACGTCACCCCCTGATCACCTCTTCCGCCTTTTCTATATAATCTCTAATCGCTTTATCTTCTGCAGGAGCAATGTGGGGTATAGCAGCAACCCGGCCGCCTCCTCTTTTGGCATGCCCTTTTTCTAATAAATGAGTGAGCCGATACTCTGTTTTATTGTGGATGACTTGAGCTGTCCTAACCTTCTTAGTTGTCCAGCCTTTTCTATAATCACCCGTTTTCTTAGGAGATGTCTGTTTTAATTCTTCGACAGTTTCCTGAGCAACTTCCTTTTTAGCCTTTTCAAGACCTCTTTTTACCTCTGAGGAATATCCGGCTAATGTTCTGGCAATCTCATCGGCAAGATCTACGTTAGCCATTTGAAACACCCTTTTCTACAGCGATGATAGTTATGGTTTTATCCATCTCATCGTCATTTATAGGAGGTTCAGAAATATCGAAGATTCGGCCATCATATTTAATCCTCATATTTGAATCAATACCTTCTTGGTAATGGATTACAAATCGAGATGTTTTCTCACTTTGAGAAATTGCAGCCTGTAAATAATCCCGACCTTTAACGGTTTTTATCATGGCCCAGGCACTTGTGAAGTCTCGCCATTCCTGACCTCTGACTTGCCCTAATTCATCCACAATTGATTGCAACTTTTGAAAAATGATCCGATGCCTAAATTGTCCAGAATTGAAGTTAGGGTTGTATTTAAATGGTTGCATCAGTACCATCCTCTAAAACAATTTGTTCAAGTGCCTTCGTAACTCCCAAGCTATTAATCTCACTCAAAAAATTTGTATTGAAGTACTCCAGAGCATCATTATATACATACCGAGAACGCTCAAAGACGAGTTCTTTGAACGTTTCATCGGTATTAATATCATAGTTTCCGCAGGACCTGATAAGCGCCTTATTAGACGCAGAAAGGATGCGTTTCAGGTTATCATCTTCATGATCGCCCAAATGCATCCTTTCCTTGAACTGCTGTAATATTTCTGGAGAGATGCTCATTTACATTACTCCTTGCTTTTTGTTTTTTTGGCCTTTGATTCCTCTTTTACTTCTTCGATGAAGACCATCTTATGTTTAGGATGTAGGCTGGAAAGCTCATCAATTCTTTTCTTAGAAGGTTTATGGTCACCTTTAGGATATCCGTCCCCTACTTTATACCGGGTGTTATTATCCTCTAGGTCAGTAAAATCATTGACTACTTTATAATTTGCCATAGTTAACTTATCCCCTTTCTATTAAACTGCTGGAGATGGTGCTGGGAAAGTAATATCCAAATCATAAACAAGAGCTGCCTTGTTATCTTTTGGTTTACCGTTTGCAAACTGCTTAATTGTATAAAGAGTAGCATCTTCAATAGCAAGAGTCTGATCAAACTTCTTCAGCTTATAGCCACCCGCCATAGCAGCAAGATACTCACCTTTTACGAAGAAAAGGGCTTTTCCAACTGGCACTTCTTCAGATTCGACAGGTTGAATGTTATATGGAAGAGCCATTACCCATTGGCCATTTGATGTTTGAATAGTATTTCGAGCCTGTACACCAATAAGATCAACCGGATTTACTACCATCACGATTTTGTTTAATACTTTACGAGCCTTGCCCTCTGTTTCTCCAGTTTTAGGTTGTGCAGTGGAAAGGGCTTTGACTACCCCGTAAAGTTCACCTGCAATAGTTTCACCATATTGAGAAGGCGCAAATGTCAACGTTCCGGAAGAAGTTTTATCAGTAATTGCCCCATCAGCACCAACATTTTTCATTAGACCAATTGGCTGATTGGCAGCTGGACCAGCTCCATTTACGAATCCAAATTCCAACCCAACAGAATAAGATTCTACCAGCAAAGTTCGAACATAACGCTCAACCCATTCAGGTCCAAGCTCAAGCATATCATTTGGAATAGCAGCAAAAGCTGTAAGCTTCAATTGACCAATTTGTTCTTCCCTAAACGCAGCGTTAACTTGGCCTTTTATTTCTCCAAATAACGGGCCCCAGGCAAAGGCTTTAGTAGCATCGGAATAAATAAATTTCGTAACAGCTCCAAGGTCCTGAAGACCAATAGCATCAAGTAATGGATGTTCTGAAACTAAATCTTCGAACACACGCTCTTGAGTAGTTACCGGCAGAATGGAATCATCTTTAAAACCGCCATCTTGAACAACGGCATTGAAAAATCTTGTTTCCTCAGAAGTTAGGACATTCTGGCCACGCTGCTGAAGAATGGAGCGATCCAGCATTTCATCATTTACCTGGGAACGGACAGTATTTGTCACTTCATTTTGCAAGGCATCAAAGAAGTTTTGGAATGCGGTAGTCTGTTCTTTTTCAGTTGCTTCTGTATTAGCAAGCGCAACTGTTAATTTGTTTTTTGCTTCGTTAAATGTTTCTGAACGGTTAAATTTAATAGTCATTATTAGTTTCCCCCAATTTTCTTATAAATTTAAAAAGAGCTTGCTCAGATTCCCTTTTGCAACTGCAGCAGGTTTCTGTTCAGGCTCTTTTTGTTGATTCTTATATTGATCCAGTTGATTTTGCATAACTTTCATTTGTGCCTTCATTTGCGCAAGTTCATCATTGTCCTCCACAGTTGTTGCAGTAGTGGTGGCAAAGCCGATTTCTACAGCTTCGTTTGCGCTAAACCATGTTTCATCATCGACCATATTACGTATTTCTTCTCGCTCGACATTAGCTCGAGTCATATAGATATCAATGATGCCATCTTCTAATTTCTCAAGCATCTCTGCTTCTTTTCGCATAAGTGTTTTACTGCCCCATACAATAGTTGAGGCTTCATGAATCATCATCATAGCTCCAGCACCCATAATTAATTCATCGGCTGCCATTGCAATGATAGATGCAGCTGAACATGCCCACCCATCCACATTGATAGTGACCTTCCCTTTATGTGCCTTCAATCGGTTGTAAATTGCTATACCGTCAAAAGCACTGCCTCCTGGAGAGTTAAGATGAATAATCAAATCGTTCTCCCCAGCTGCTTTCAGGGCACTATCAACATCTGTTGCAGAAGTTGATTCCCACCACCACGATTCACCTATGTCGCCATAAATAGTCAATTCACTAACTCCTGTTTCATCATCGTGAGACACGGCAAAATTATGCGGAATACTTGCAAGCTGCTCATTATACTTTTGATTTTTGAATCCGAATTTACGTTTCATCTGCTTCATTTTCATTCTCACCTCCCTTAAGCGCCTCTGAACTTTCAACATAGTTTTTCGTAATAAAGTACTTGTCCATCATAGGGTCGTCAACCCTTTCTTTTCCAAGTTCACTTCTAATTTCATTTCCATTGAATACTCCACTGCCTCGCAATTTATCAATTGAATTCGCAAGGTCGAATATGCTTTGGAAGGAAACACTCTTAATTTCTAATTTATTTCCCTGCAGATACTCTTCCTTTGTAAAGAATTTGCTATTGCCTTCATCCGATATTTTTTTGAGAAGGGGGCCAACAGTATACATCATATAATTCTTGGTTTGCTTCTCCACATCAGCCATATCACCATGCAGCAGGCTAACTGGAATACCTATAGCCATAGCAACCTGGTCCAAAAAGCCATTTGTCACTTTATTGACCTCATCCACAGTAGGACCATTTGAAGCCCCGTTATAGGTTTCTTCATACTTAATCCCTCTTTGCTGAGGAACAATTGCAATATCTTTTTCCCCAACCGCCTTATACATGTTATCAATGAATTCTTGGAGCTTTTCAACTTGTTCTTTTGATTTTGCTCCAATCATATCCATATCAACTGTACCGCGAATTTGATTTTTTCTTTTCTGGGAACTTAAGATCCGGCCAAACAATTCTCCATAATCAGCAAATAAACCATCAATTAACGGCGCCAGCTTTTCGTTGCTATACCTTAAGTGCAAGACCTCACTTTGTTTGAAGGTTCTCTTAAACTCATACTCTTTAATTTTCACCTTTGAGAAAGTATCTTCCAAGACAGCATATGCATTTCTCTGGAAGTCATCTGCAATAAGTAAATCGTCATCATCGGCCTGAATAATCAGACATTCATTGTCATAGATTAGTTTGCTGATAACCGTTTGCCAAAAGGTACTAGCTGTCATGTTTTTATTGGGTCTCACATTCAAACGATAATACAACTCGTCTTTCTCAAAGTCTCTTCCTTGCCTTATTCGGAATTCAGACTGGCTGATTGTCCTGGCTAAAAAAGATGCACAGGTATCAATTGCTAACCGCTTCATATGTAGACGCTTTGCTGTGTCTTGAAGCAGCTCCACATCAAACATAAACCCCAGCTCACTATTCCGTTTAAAAATCACGTCCAGGAATCCAATAGTAATCACCTCCCTTAAAAGCTTATAGCATCTAAATAGAACTCAACATCTTCTTGAATTTCTTCAACTCGATACAGGCCACAAACGAATGCCTGGAAACCATCTGTTTTACGACGGATAGGCTCCTTTTTTTGGTACTCTTTGTTTCCATCCTTCTTGATTACTACTAAAACATTATTGGTGTACCAGCGCATCAAAGGATTGTCTCCAAAAATAAATTGCTGGTTGGCAAATCCAGTTTCTACACGAGGGGCTAATAAACTATGAATAGCTTTTGGATTCCTAATAACCTCAACTTCAAATCCAGCCTCCTCAAGTGGAGCCCTTAATATTTCCATACGGAAGTTATCGGCTATTATTTTTTTAATGGTGTAATATTTGCTCTTCTCCACAAACCAATCAACAACATGTTTTGGATTAATAGTAGCTTCATCCAGCACAGTAAGAAGTCCATCTTTTTCCCAATCTCGAATAGGAGCAAATTTTCTCTTTCCCGCCATTTCCGAGTCATGCTTTTTGGAATAACTGTAGAATTTATCAACAAATTCTTTTCTCGCAAAAGAGTGAGTAATAAATGGAAATTTCCCTTCATGCTTAAATACCAGCCCGCATGCAGCGAAGTCTCGAATGCTGGCAAAGTCCAAACAGCCAATACATTCTCTGCCCAATAGATCAGGCCACTCCTGGTTTGTTGCTTCAATCTCTTCCCATTTAGCAACCGAGCGCTCCAGATCAGTAACCGGCAAATTCATGCGTTTTGTCATGAATTCCTCACGGTTGCTCGGATCATCTTCTAAAGCTTCAAATTCTTCCATGATGGTATCAAACAAACTTTGAGCATAGCTGCTTCTCGGATGAGAGAGCATGGGATTTGCAAGCTCCCAATTGTCTGGCTCATTTACTTCTTCCTCTTTGTTGAGCTTACAGATAAAAGGGAAAATGGCATTTGGTCGAGCTTCACCTTTTAATACTTTAGAAGCCAGGGCTTTCATATTGTCCAAGAAGCCATCACGGACATAACCATCTGTCCCGATATAAAACTCCCGGGGGTTCGGTTTTTTACCAAGACCAGAAATATGGACACGTACATCCTTATTGCTTTCATAACGGTGAATCTCATCAAAAACAACGCAACCATCTCGTAGTCCGTCTTTTGTTTCTCCATTGCTTGTACGGAACTTTAATATGGATCCAGTCTTCTTTGATGTGATTTTTTCTTTTGTCCTGGAGAACATGTTTTTCAATGTGCCGCTTCTGCCAATAACATTGTACGTTTCATCAAAAGATGTTTTTGCCTGCTCTTCAGAGTTCGCAACAATTGATACGTTGTATTCCTTTATTCCGTGAAGTGGGGTAGTTAAGAAATGAGTAATGACGGATATTAATCCGTTCTTCCCACCGCCACGGCCTAACATCCAAAGATGCTTGCGGTAAAAAACACGATCATTCTTTTTATAAAATAAAAAAACGAAAGCGATTAAGAACTTCTGGAATGCTGAAAGTGGGAAATACCACTTCTCACCAAACCGGATGCACTTATCAATCATTTCGTCATCAAAATATAAATCATCGCGATTTAATACATGCTTCTCTAAATATTCAATAAGCATGCTACGCTCTTTATTAAACTTTATTTTTCCGGATTTCCAGAGATTAATATATTCCTGAACGTACTTGTTGATTTTCAAATTAGATCATCATCCGAATATTCATCTTCATTTGAAGGGGAGTGGGTCCCCTCATTGACAAAATTAAAAGTTCTTTCAATGGCCAGCAGCTGGGCACTAACTTTTATTTTGTCATTTACAGCTGGGTGGCTTTTGACAAAGCGCTGTGGTCCATTTTCAGTTATAACCGTTGCCCCATCTCGCTTGATATCTTTATCCAGCTTCTTATTTAATTTCACCAGGCTGATGTAGCGCTCTACTTTTTCAACTTCCACCAAATCATCTGTGTCGATTTTGCTCATCAGCTGCTGCTGCAACTTTGAAATACTTACCGGCATCCCATCCCCCCCTTACGTGAAGTATTTCTCTGAAAATCTCGTCGGAACAGCCCCACCCCCGGTGCCCCAAACCGAAAAAAAGCCAAAACTTTTTGACCGGGGGGGTTATTTATTTTTTTTCAAAAATAATTCAAGCTTTTCTTTTTCTATTTTGATTTCCAACAAACGATTTTGTTCTTTTTCAATTCTTTCTTCCAGATTCTTAATGTGATTGCTGCACATTTCCTCTGCTTCACTTAAATGTTCTAATCTTTGCTCAACTAATTTATTAACATACACATCCACTACCACCTTTCATCTTATGAAAATGTTATTTCGTTTTCGTAAGTTACTGTTTTCAAAATGCCTGGGCTTTCGTAATAAGAAATGGTTATGGTTTTAAGAGTTTGTTTATAGGTACCAGTTGACCAATCAACACCAAGGTGAACAATCTTCTCAATCTTTTGCCCATTGATAATTACTACTGGAGCATTAGTTACTTGATCAATCTCAATGCTCAAGAATGGTTTGCTTTGTTCTTTCTCTTCCATCTCACTTACCACCTTTCATCATGCTGCCATTTGTTTGGCTTCTTCTTTCCAAAATCTCTACCGTGTTCTTTATTATGACAATTTACACAAACAGTCTCCAGATTATCTTCATCAAGTGCTAACTCAGGATGATGCTCGAGCTCTTTGATATGGTGAACAACCAGCTGGATTTTCTTACGCCTGGCACTCTCGCTGTATTCATTTGTATCAATACTTAATCGTCCTTGCCTTTTACATTCCTGGCATTCATAGTTGTCACGCTTCTTGATCTTTGCCCGCAGCATCTTCCATTCTCCACTGTCGTAGAACTTTCGCTTTTGTTGCTGAGTTTTATATCCAGGCATTTATTCAACTTCATCACCCTTCATTTTCCAAAATAAAAAGCATCCGATTATTCGGATGCAAAAAATAAATTAAACTATTTCAACCTTAACATCATCATTTGCCATACTTGTTTTTAAATATCTTTTCATTCTTTCATCAGTTCTTACATAACCAAGTACTGGCCAATCTTTTAAATACTCTTCCTCTAAAGAATTCGGTTCTTTATCAAGCATTTCAAAGAATTTATCATTTTGCTCTAAAATAGATGCGATACATAAATGGTATTGTGTCTGCAAACCACTAACATCATAGCTTTCAATTTCCTCTTGAACATTTTTAAAATAACCTAATTCTTTTTTACAAAGCCAGATATTAATTTGGGTTCTAGTTTTGTCTCCGTATGTATTAAGTTCCTCATATATAAACTCATATATTGCCTTTGCAAGATCCCATTCACCTTTTTTCATTATGCTGTAAGCTAACCTTTCACAACTTTCTAATCTTTCTTCTTTCTCAGAACCTTGATAAGCTCTCCACGCATTCAATAATAAGATTGCCCCATACTTTTTAACTTTTTCTATTACATCTTTTATATAATCATTTGTTATCTTTATTGACTTCCCTTTTTCCAATCCAACTGTATATTCAGTGTGAACTTTTTTCAGGTATATACTATTTATAATTCCATCGTTATGTACAAAGAGGTTCCTTCTGTTATGAGCCTCATTTATTGCCTCAGTAAGGGAATCCATTTTATTTGTTTGCACACCAGATTTTTTTAAATACAGTAACCAATCTTTAAAACCGCCATACATGATTTTCACTACTTCATTATCAATTAAAAATTCTAGAGCATCTGAAAGGCTTTCAAATTCTATAAGTTCGCTGTATTTTATTGTTTTATCATGAGGATTAAATGAATCAGGAAATAACTTCAATCTCATTTTAATTATTCCAGAAACAAGATTTTCAAAATACATCATAAGACTTATTAGAGAATTTCTATAAACCAACTCTATTTGTCTATGTGTTAAATCTCCTAACTGAATTGCCTCATGGAACTTTTCAGCAAATCTATTATCAGTAAACTCTATTTGTAATTGACCATCTTCATTTTGAGTAAAACTTACACCTAAATTTTCTAAATTCTCAACATGTTGATTACTTGGTTTAATATTTTTTATTTCAACATCATCTTCCTGCTGCTTACTATATTCAGCAAAAATTTCTGACATTGTCTCTAAAACAGCAATACTTCCGTCTAAGTCCTTTTCACTTAATGATTTCCCTTTTTTTAGCGGCTTTATTAATTTGCTTTGTGTTTCAACGAATAATTCCAAAGCCTCTAAATTCTTCAAAAAATTGTTTAATTCTCTCTTAAATGACATAACAATCCCTCCGTTCGAACTATATTTCGACAAAAGGATGTATTTTCCTTCTTTATATTAATTTATTTCCTCCTCACAGCTCCATTCACTCTTTTATAAGTATCCCTATGCTTACCCATCAGATCTTCTAGATCTCTTCTAGAAAGCTGCTCCTGCTGTATCGGCTTAGGCTTCTCCCTCTGATTCTCTGCAAACCTACGCACCTGATTAAATTTTTGTATCTGTGCTTTAGATAAATGATCAGCAAACTTCATATTGACCACCCTCTTTCTCCAACAAAAAAAGCACCCCTTGAAGGATGCTTTGATCAGGAAATATATTCTACAAAAGAAGGTATTCTTAGGAGCCCTGCCTTTGTATAATTTCTAAATTTAACACGACACTTAATCTTTGGTTTAACATGTATAAATTTTTTATCTTCTTCAATAATTAAATCCTGATACTGCTTATAAAATTGTTTCCTAGCGACAGGAGAAACAAATTCCATAATTCCAGCTGGTTTAATGCGGCTACTTTCTTCAATACCTAGCAACAACCCGAATTCTTCTTTTCTGAGGCCTGTAATAAATACATCAGCATATTGATAATTTATTACCTTTAACCAATCCTGAGAGCGCTTATTAATTTGATACATAGAAGCTGCTCTTTTAAGGACAATTCCCTCAAGGTTATGCTGCTTAACTAAATTAAAATAAGCACTACCATTACCAAGCATCCACTGAACCTTTGCAAAGTGTTGATCATTACGGATTAAGCTTTCAAGAATCTCTTTTCTTTCAATCAAAGGAAGATGTGTAACCTTTTTGCCTTTGTGATAAACGACATCAAACACACAGAACTGGATATGGTGATTAGATCTTTTGGATTGAAACCTTTCCATCATTGTCTCAAAGTCAGGCTTCCCATCCTTATCAGTAACTATTATCTCCCCATCTAATACTGTTCCATCTGGAATTTCAATATTTAGGAGTTCAGGAAACTTGGCAGTAACCTCATTTTTATGCCTTGTATATAATTTAATCTGATTATTAAACTTAGAAAGAATTAACCGAATACCATCTAATTTGAGTTCAGTAATAAACTCATTATCTTCAAATGGCTGCTCAGATTTATGAAGCAGCATTGGTGAAACAAACACTATTACCACCTCATAAATATCTTAGCATGAAAAGTAACTAAATTCTTGGAATAGCTGATTTGTAAGTTATTCCTTTTTCTCCAAATTAAAAAGCACCCAGCCATTGGATGCTTTAATGTCCCCATATAAATGATGTAACTTGAAAACTGATAATTGTTCCTAGAATTATGCTAACTATAAGGGAAACTCTAGTCAGTTCCTTTGTGACACCTTTATTCATTCTTCCTAAAATTATAAAGGCGACTGTAAGCATTATAAGTATTACTGCTATTGTGATAATAATTGGCCCTATAACTTCCCAAATCTCATTGAAATTAAATAATTGAATCTCCGGCAATACATTCATCCTCCAAAAATCTTTATCGAGGATTAATTCTACATAACTCTTTATTTACCTTTTTATTTTAATAATTCTTTCCTTGCGAATTCATTTGCAAGTATATTTCTTTATATATTTTCTTTAAACTTTTCTTTAGTACTTTTGCATATAATGAAGGAAAAATTTTTGATGTACTACACCTGTAGGACATCACTGTACTCTAACTGTAGGACATCATTGTACTACACCTGTAGGACATTAAATGATGTACTCTAATTGTAGGACAGTCACTATTAGAAAATAAAAGGCACCCCAAAGGATGCTTTTAAAATTATTAAACTCCGCCACCGCCTGGATCTTTGAAGCTCGGATAACCACCGCCGCCTCCTGGATCCTTAGTGCATTTGTTTCCACCTGTGCCTGGATCTTTCATGATAGTCCCTCCTCTTTTTCTCTATTATTATCAGTATATCTTTTCGACAAATAGGAGGAAATACCTTTTACTCTGGCGAATTTTGTTAAAAAAGGAGGTGATTAGTTTGGCAAATCAACATGTTACACCCCATAAAGATGGTGGATGGCAAGTAAAAGGTGCGGGAAATTCTAAGGCAACTTCAAGACACGACACCCAAAAAGATGCTATTGATGCTGCAAGAGGTATTGCAAAAAATCAAGGTTCAGAACTTTTTATTCACCGTCCTAATGGTCAGATTAGAGACCGTGATAGTTATGGTAACGATCCTTACCCTCCAAAAGGATAAGAGAAAATGGGACAACTTCTTCTTTAAAAGTCGGTGTCCCTTTTTACTATTTCTTATCACCTCATTATGCTAATAGCTTAATAGAAATTGCAATCCCTACTTTAACTGCGGGAGGAAAAACCAAGCAAAGTATGATTGCTGCTAAAAACCAACAACAAAACAGTACTTCATGATTCCCCGATACAGTGTCGCAGATAGACGCGTTCAGGCTCCAGATGCTCCTCCCTAAGGTTACACCCTTCAACACCTATAACTTAATATCGAGTACACCATCGGCCCATACTATTTACCTTTGTATAGGCTCGCTTGATAAGGGAAAGATGCGTCTCCCAGGAATCACTTCCTGAGATTAATGTTATAAAAATATAAAGAAAAAAAAGGCAGCAACTTTGTCCGCCTTTTTCTCCTAAAAATGTTCAGTTTTTGTCCGTTTTTTGTTCGCTTTTTATATAATTCCGAGAGAAGAAGCAATCATGAATATCGCCGTTTTCTTTTTCTCATAATAAGCTGTCTTCTGTAATCCAAGCTCTAAATATATATTAAGATCATTTTGCCTTTCGGTACTTAGGTATTTCATTTCAATGATTTGTCTCTCCAGCTGATCGAGGCTATTATTTAAGGCTCTTTCCATTTGAATAACCTTCAGTTCATTTTCTAGATCATTTTGCAATAGCCTTGGGAATATGTTACCTCGAATCCCCTTTTCATTCAATTCCAATTTATTCTGCTGCTGGATTTTTAAAGCTTTATATTTTTTCAACTCCTTCACAACAGTTAACCGAACTTCCTTTTCATTAATTCCTGGAAAGAAAGATAATTGATCACTCATCCATTCTCCCCCTGTGGTATAATTGTATTAACCAAATACACACACACCATTGCCGGGAGAAATCCTGGCTTTTTTATTTTCTTTTAATCATTTATATTCAATCCTTGGATATACTTCTGATGATTGTTCTTTATGCCCACAATTTCTGCAAAAATATGTGTATATTGGTGGATCACTTAAGAGTGTTCTTGATGATTTAGTCATTGGGTAGTGAATATTACATTTATCACATGTTACATAAACTTCTACCGGTTTTAATCTTCTTGAATGAACTTTCATGAACTCACCTTCTTATTCTCTTCATTCAACCGTTCAATTTCCTGCTGCTGTTGTTCTGATTTTTGTATTAATTGCATTGCTGTATCATAAAAAAAACCAATCTTCCCCCATAAATTGAACTTGTTCCTTGACCTCTTTTATATCCAAATTAACTCCTCCTACATTTTGTTAATTAATCTCTGAATAACCTCATCTGAATGAATATATGTCCCTCTTTTTAAAAATTGGTCAACTTGACTAGATTCAATTCTTCCCTCTAATCAAATGTTTGTGACACTTTTGTGACAGTTTTGTCGAAACTGTTCCAAACTACTACATAAATTTAGATAATACTATTTGTGTGTTTTTTAACAAAGTTTTCAAAAGAATAGGAGAGAGTAATGACGATTCAAACAATGCCCAGTGAATTATTAATTTCTACGTATTTGAATGCTGTTAGATTAAAACTAAGCAATGATTTTATAAAATTATTGTTTAATGAGATAAAACGTAGAAATATTGAATATTTATTACCGAAAGATCATTTAATCCAGTAAGAGAAAGCATCTACTAAGAGCAAGGCCAATATCCACTGACCACATTCACCTAGCTAGGCCTTTGCTTATAGCACAATGCTTAATAAGATTTCTTTATTTTCTTCTCATCGTTCGAACAAGTTCTAGCATTTCTAGAGCGACCTCCTTTGCTCCTTTTTCCACCGTATCTAAGTCTCTTTTTCCAGAAACAATTGCTGTAGTCATCTATATTACACTCCCTTATTCTTTTGTTTCCTGGAGGGAAACATATCTTTCATTTTGTTT
>JAPSKD010000008.1 GCA_031177865.1 Bacillus sp. (in: firmicutes)
AGCAATCCTTGCTTATCGCTTTGATGATTTAATCGACATACTTTCCGTACTTGCAAACAAGTAAAAAGGGGGCCCTCATAAAGAGGGCTCTTATTTCTTTATCTGTCCATCTTACATAATTACGTAAAATATAGTTTTTACGCAGTTTTGTTCAACAACCCCTTGGGAGAGTAAGATTCTACCCGTATGGTAAAATTACGCAAAAAAATATCGTGTCTCATTTCAGCAAGTATACTTGAGAAACTGAGACACGATAAAAAATGACTTAATAAATAACTCTTAAATAAGCAGCTCCAGCCGGATCAATATCCATTCTATACAAGTATGTTCTAGTATAATAATCCCCTGCATATGGTGCTGTTGTGGTGAATTGCCCATTTAATTCAGTGGTAGCATAATCAGTGTTATAACCTGTTCCATCAATCGTTCTAGTTTTCTGCCAATCACTCTTCGTATATGTACCTTGGAAGAATGGGAAATTTCCTCTTACATAAACATAACGCTCATCATGTTTTACATCCGTATACAATGCGGTATTAGCATTTGCCGTGCCATAGAAATACTGCTTCTTTACATTGTAAGTCTTGTATATAATGGCTGAGATTGACACCGTTCCATCCTGTGTAACAGGCATCCTTTCCGCAGGAGTTGGCTCTACTCCCAATGAATATTCGACTCTACTTCCATCATCAAAATTTAGAATTAAAGGCTCTCCCTCTGAAAGCTTGATTCTCTTACCTTCTAACCCTAACTCCTTCAACTTCTTCTGTTCTTCTTGGGGATTCATTGCCTTGGATTTTGCTAACTTCTCTTGATCAGCTTTAAGCTTGTCTTGTTGGGTAATAACAGAGGTGTCTGGTGTTTGTGCGAATGCGCTCACAGGGGTTAATAATGCTAGAGACAATGGTACGGACAGTAATGCATTTTTAATTTTCAAATTATTTTTCCTCCTTTTGGCACTGGCGTATTCAACTAGGAATTGAATACACTAGAATTATTGGGAAAAATTGGCATAGTGTAAATGCTATTTTTCCAAAATAAGTAAAAATATCTAGTATTTCGGAGGTAATTTATGGAAACGGTTGGTGCTATTGTTCCTTTAGTCCTATGGGGAGGAATAATCCTAGGTGCGGTATGGCTCGTTGTTAGAGCATTAAAAAAGAAAAATAATTAAACAAATTAAAGGCATAACACCTAAATACTTCTATTAAGAGTTTAAGTGGTGTTGTGCCCTTTTCTTTCAATATTCAACTGCCGAGAAAATAGATTATGTAAACTAACTATTTATCACGACTATTCAGTGCGTATAATTCTTCGAATCGTTGCTGATCCCAAAGCTTATTAACCGGGACAGTCCATTCCTCAATTGATTTAATTCGGAATCGATTTTCGCTTTCTTTCCATTCCACTATATTTCCCTCAACTAATTTTTCTAGCTCTTCCCGCACCTTCGAACGGCCTAGGGAATAAAATATTATTTTCTAAATGCACATGCTTAAATGTAAGTCCCTCTAGGTCTTCTAGCCGTTTTATATACTAAACGGTAGGTTCCACAAGCGTCTAAAGGCAGAGTGTAATCAGAAGTGACGGCACGAATCTGTCTTAGAATTTCACCTGCATGGTCATGTTCTTTTTCAAGCTCAACAATCATGTTAATGGCTTCTTTGTTTATAGCATAAGAATAAGGTATTCCACAAAAAAAATGGGTGACCTGAATCACACATTTGCTATGATTTAATAATTTTTTATCTTATGTTGTGATGTTTGCTATATTTTTGACTTTTCGATAGGCTTATAATGAAATATGAATAAATAATTTATTTAATATGATTTGTGTCCTGCAGGAGTTGATGGAATTGTTAGAGAGAAGAAAACCGATCCCGATTGGGGATGCAGTTAAAAAAATAATGGAATATCAATTAAATGGGGAAATCGAATATGTATCAATCGATGAAAGCTATGGCCGTTTTTTATCAGAAGACTTAATTGCTACGAGTGATGTCCCTCATTTTGATCGAGCACCTTATGACGGTTTCGCTGTCCGATCAGTTGATACCAAAGAAGCTTCATTAAATAACCCAGTAGAATTTAAAGTGGTCGACCATCTTGGAGCGGGAATGACATCTTCTAAGATCATTAATGAATATGAAGCAGTACGAATTATGACCGGAGCAATGATGCCTGAAGGAACAGACGCAGTGGTCATGTTTGAAGTAGCAAAAGCGTATGAGAAAAATGGGGCGCCATTTATGTCAATAAAACGAAGCTTTAATAAAGGTGACAATGTCTCCTATCGAGGCGAAGATGCCAAGGAGGGTGAAATCTTAGTAAAAAAAGGCACATTGATCAACCCAGGGATTCAAGCGATGCTAGCTACTTTTGGCTATCACCAGGTGCCTGTTGCTAAAAAACCAATTATTGGGTTGTTTGCCACTGGAACAGAATTGCTGGAAGTAGATGAAGAATTAGTACCTGGAAAAATTCGAAATAGTAATTCACATATGATCGCTGCCCAAATACAGAGAACTGGAGCAAATGTTCAATATTATGGCAAGCTGCCTGATGTATTTGAAACATGTTTTACTGCAGTAAAAACTGCTTTAGATAAAGTAGATATACTTATTACAACGGGTGGCGTTTCTGTTGGTGATTTTGATTATTTGCCTGCCATTTATGAAAAGCTAGGTGCAGAAGTTTTATTTAATAAAGTTGCTATGAGACCTGGAAGTGTTACGACAGTAGCTCAAATAGAAGGGAAATTGCTATTTGGTTTATCGGGTAATCCTTCGGCCTGTTATGTTGGTTTTGAGTTGTTTGTACGGCCAATTATTCGCAAAATGCTGTTTTCCACAACACCACACCTGCGAAAAGAAAAAGCTATCCTTGAGGTTGATTTTCCAAAAGCTAACCCATTCACAAGATTTGTCCGCAGTGCTTTTTCCATAAAAGAAGGAAAATTAATTGCAACGCCTAGTGGTTTAGACAAATCCAATATTATTATGAGTCTTTCTGGAGCTAATTCGTTGATGATTCTCCCTGGAGGAACAAGAAGCTTTAAAGCAGGTGATGAGGTTGATATTGTATTGCTTGAAGACCAAGCAGGCAGTGAATGGCCTTGGTGAAGCCAATAATTTATCAAATAGTAGGATACCAAAATAGCGGTAAAACCACTATCATATTGAAACTTATTGAAATCTTAAAAAATGAAGGGATTAAGAGTGCTACCATCAAGCATCATGGACACGGAGGTAGACCTGACATCCTTTCCCAAAAGGACTCGGCTAAGCACATAAACGCAGGGGCAGTTGCTTCATTGGTTGAAGGAGAGGGCAGGTTATGCCTGCAAGCAGATGAAACTGCTTTTACACTTGAAGACCAAATTCGATTTGTTGATTTCTTTCGCCCAGATATTATCTTAATTGAGGGCCATAAAATGAAGTCTTATCCCAAATTACTAATTCTCAGAGACGAAAACGACCTTTCTCTTATTTCCGATGTATGTAACATTTTGACCGTCATTGTCTGGAATAAAGAATTGATAAATACGGTTAGAGAAAAACTTAAGGTTCCAGTGTTTCATATTACAGAGGAAAAGGCCCTGACGGAGATTTCAAAGGAATTAATAAAACTTGTTCATAATATTGATGAAAAAAATTAATAAAATCGTCAAAAATGTTACTTTTATCACGGTGGAAGTTAGATAATTGCGCTAAAATACAAATTGGGGATTATATGTTTGTTCAATTAAAGAGTAGTTTAATTTAGAAATGCTCCAGCATTATCCATGATGTTCCATGAATATCTGGGGCATTTCTATTTCTTCAAACATAAAAGTGACAATATTGTTAGAAGGTGCTTTGCCTTCATTTATGTTTCTACTATTTGTGATGTGTTTCACTTTTTTATTCTTTTGGCTGCTCTATAGTGAAGGAAAGCAGAGGAATGAATGAGTGGAAAAAATGAAGTTATTCTTACCGAAACAACATGGCGCATGGGCAATGACAATTATCCCGTTCTGGCTTGGAGTAATAGACGGTGGATTTTTATGGCAGCACATTCCATTTTTTATTGGCTGGGTATTCCTATACGTAGCCCCCTATCCGATGCACCTGTTATTTAAAAAGAAGGTTGTACTTTTTATGTCAAAACCATGATTCGAGAGAAAAAGAATCTTGAATATAAATGGATTTCATGGGGATATCATGCGTTATTGCTCATCGTTTCGTTAGCTTTCGGCCACTGGATTGTAGCCATTGCATTCCTGCCAAGCTTAATAAGAGCCGTGATATTTTATGGGAAGCCATTGACGCCAATGAAAATTGGCATATATGAAATCTTTTTTTAGTCTATTTTACAGATTTCTGGAGAACAGTTTTCACAATCAATTTCATTCTTTAAATAATCTAGGTCATAAATTGTAATAGAGCCTTTATCAATGGAAATAATTCTTGCTTTTCTTAAATCACTAAGCAAGCGGTTGACCACCTCACGTGATGTACCACAAAAATTAGCCAGTTCTTGATTCGTTAACGGTATTTCAATTAGAATTCCTTGATTGGTTTTCATACCATAGCTGTTTGTAATTCGAATAAGGGTAGAGTATAAAGCACCTTTCTTACCATGTAGGACTAAGTCTCGAAATTTAGTTTGGGTTTTCCGATACTGCTGGCTCATCCATTTCATGAATTCAAGTGACAATTCATGGTTTTTGGCAAGATTCTCCTCGAGCACATCCTTCATAATAACTGCTACGTCGCCGCTTTCCGCCACACGGGCACTTAACAAATACTTTGGTGCAGGACAAAACAGATCAAGTTCCCCAATAAAGTCCCCTCTTGAACACATTCTTAATGTAAGTTCGCGGCCATCTGGAATAATCTTGCTAATTTGAATGATTCCGCTTTGAACAATATATAATTCATTTGCAGTAGAACCTTCCTGGAACAGAAAGGTGCCTTTTTCAATTTTCTTCATATGGTGAACCGTATCAAACAGTTGTGTTAACTTTACAGGTATTTCTTTAATTGACTGCATAAGAATAACCACCTTTAAAGGGGCGAAATCAATCGCGAATTTGCTTTCCTAAATAAATGACAGTCAAGGTTTCATTTACTAGATAATACTATAATTATATTGGTAACAACGTTTATATATCAATAATTGTGGAAAAAGTTCATACAATCGTCAAAATATATTCACATCAATGAAAGGCTGATGTTTTTACATAATAATTCCTTTAATGTCCCTAGAGCAAATGGAAATAATAAAATCGTACAGGAAAAGGAGGGACAGAAAAAATGGGCCAAAGTCGTCATTTTAAATCTGGACAAAAAGCACCAAATAATGGTGTATATGTAGAAATCGGTGATACAGAGTCAAATGTCAATAATCCAAAAAAGATAAGGCTTAAAGCAGGAGACAGGTTTCCTGAAACCTCAAATGATGAACGTGTTTGGACTTACCAGCATAAACCTTAATTATTCGAAAAAGTCATCCCCGAGGATGGCTTTTATTTTATATTTCATTACATAATCGTATATAATAAAATCAAATAGGTCAAAAATGGTCAAAGGGGTGAAAAAAGATGGATTTAAATCGTATGACAGAGCGGTTGCAAAAGGGCATAATAGATGCCCAGTCTTTAGCGGTAAGAAGCAATCATCAAGAGGTAGATGAAGCCCATTTATTCTTAACGTTGATTCGTCAAGAGGATAGTTTATTAGCTGCTATTTTAGAGAAAGCAGAAATCCAAACGGAAAGCATTGAAAGAGCATTGCAGGCTGTCCTTGATAAAAAGCCGCAAGTTACGGGAAGTGGTGCTGAGCAAGGGAAGTTATACATTACATCAAAACTTCAACGACTTTTTGTTAGTGCCGAAGATTTTGCTTCCAAGTTTACTGATGACTTTATTTCAATTGAACATATTTTATTAGCAGCTTGTTATGCAAATAATTCGGAAATGAAGAAAATACTAGTATCTATTGGTAAAACTCCGGATTATATTTTAGCTGCAATTAAGGAAATTAGGGGGAACCAAAGAGTGACATCACAAAATCCAGAAGCAGTTTACGATGCGCTTAATAAATATGGAAGAGACCTTGTAGCCGAAGTGACAGCAGGTAAACTGGATCCAGTTATTGGAAGGGACGCAGAAATCCGTCATGTCATTAGAATTCTTTCTAGAAAAACCAAAAATAATCCTGTATTAATTGGTGAACCGGGAGTAGGGAAAACGGCCATTGTGGAGGGGCTGGCTCAGCGGATTGTCAGGAAAGATGTTCCAGAGGGTTTAAAAGATAAAACGATTTTCTCATTAGATATGAGTGCATTGATTGCAGGGGCTAAGTTCAGAGGTGAATTCGAGGAAAGATTAAAAGCAGTATTGAATGAAGTGAAAAAAAGTGAAGGACGGATCCTATTATTTATTGATGAGCTTCACACCATCGTGGGGGCAGGAAAAACGGATGGAGCTATGGATGCAGGGAATATGCTGAAACCTATGCTCGCTCGTGGAGAGCTTCATTGTATTGGGGCAACAACCCTCGATGAACATCGTAAATATATTGAAAAGGACCCTGCACTAGAACGAAGATTTCAGCAGGTACTTGTTCAAGAGCCTAATGTCGAGGACACAATTTCCATCTTACGTGGGTTAAAAGAGAGATTTGAGGTTCACCATGGGGTAAAAATACATGATCATGCTCTCGTGGCAGCCGCAACATTATCCGACCGTTATATCACCGATCGCTTCCTGCCAGACAAAGCAATTGATTTAGTGGATGAAGCATGTGCCCTTATTCGAACTGAGATTGATTCCATGCCAACAGAACTTGATGAGGTAACCCGCAGAGTTATGCAGTTGGAAATTGAAGAAGCAGCCTTGAGAAAGGAACAGGATGAGGCGAGTAAAAAAAGGCTTGAGTCATTGTTAAAGGAGCTCGCTGAATTAAAAGATCAAGCAAACAGCATGAAAGCCCAGTGGCTTCATGAAAAACAAGGAATACAAAAATTACAAGAGAAAAGGGAACAACTTGAGAAACTTCGAAGAGAATTACAGCAAGCCGAGGATAAATATGATTTAAACCGTGCTGCAGAGCTGCGTCATGGTCAGATTCCATTAGCCGAAAAAGAATTGAAGGAGCTTGAATCACAAACTGCGAAAAATGAACGGTTACTTCGAGAGGAAGTTACCGGAGAAGAGATATCAAATATTGTCTCAAGGTGGACAGGGATTCCATTATCTAAGCTGGTTGAAGGTGAAAGGGAGAAACTTCTTAGATTAGAAGCTCTGCTGAATGAACGAGTAATCGGGCAAAATGAAGCCGTACAATTAGTTGCCGACGCGGTATTACGAGCACGTGCCGGAATCAAGGACCCAAACAGACCGATCGGATCATTCCTGTTTTTAGGACCAACAGGTGTAGGAAAGACTGAACTTGCTAAAGCACTTGCAGAGGCGTTGTTTGATAGTGAAGAGCAAATGATTCGAATCGATATGTCCGAATATATGGAGAAACACGCCGTTTCAAGGTTAATTGGTGCCCCTCCAGGGTATGTGGGCTATGAAGAAGGCGGGCAGCTAACAGAAGCTGTCAGAAGAAGGCCATATTCCGTTATCCTGATGGATGAAATTGAAAAAGCGCATCCAGAGGTATTTAATATTCTCTTACAGGCACTGGATGATGGCAGAATCACGGATTCACAAGGACGAATAGTCGATTTTAAGAATACAGTGATTATCATGACCTCAAATATTGGGTCTCATTTCTTATTGGAACGACATGAAAATGAGATTGAAATTTCAGAGACAACAAGGGAAAAAGTTCTAGGACAACTAAAGAGTCATTTCCGACCTGAATTTTTAAATAGAATCGATGAAACCATCCTATTTAAACCTTTATCGTTAACAGAAATAAAAGATATTGTCGTAAAAATGATGAAGGAGCTTCAGAGCAGGTTGAAGGAACAGGAAATTGAAGTAACCATTACAGACAATGCGAAAGAGTTCATCGCAGTAAATGGCTTCGATCCTAGATATGGTGCAAGACCATTAAAGCGGTTTATTCAACGTAATATCGAGACGAAACTTGCAAGGGCTATTATTGCAGGCAATGTTCATGACTATTCCGTGGTCAGCGTTACAACTGATAATGGGGAATTAATCATATCTATACAGTAAGGAAATCAAAAAGGTCATCCGGTTAATGGATGACCTTTCTTCACACTATTTAGTGTTTTTCAACAGGATCATTAGGAAGTACTGCCGTCGCAATAACAATCAAAATGAAAACGCCCACAGAAACAATGGCGCCTGACTGGAAGTCGAATACTCCACCTTCTGTCATTGAACTAACTACATATGAAAGCATTTGCACTAAAACAAACACCCAAAAAAAAGTCCAAAAGTATCGCACTATCTTTCACCTCTACCCTATTTATCATCTCTAATAATATTACCATATGCTATTGAAATAATAAAAGCAAAAATTGAAATCCCTCGCCGGAAAGGAAACGAAGCGCCTTGATTAGTAATCACTCTAGATAACAATAAAAACACGGGTGTATGACTGTCCAATAGGCTATTTTCCCTTTCATCTCATGTGAAATCACATACAATATTTTGAGGAAATATGTAAAAGGAGATTTAGCGATGGAGAACCGGAATTTTCAGATGGATACCCAGTGGAATATCATCCATTACCCTGAAAAGCCCACAGGTTTTGGAATTTTAATAATTGGAGATGAAAGGCATTTTGTTGACGAAAGCAAATGTTTTTGGACTCAAAATGAAGGTAGACTGGCCATTATCAACCAATTGAAAGAATCAGGATATACTATTTTTTCCTCAAATTTGTATGGGCGAAACTGGGGAAGTGACCATGCTGTGGAGCTCGCACAAAGGCTTTATCAGCAAGTAATTAGAAGTGAAATTCTTAATAATAAAGTTCATCTAATAGCCGAGGGTATGGGGGCTCTTGTGGCTGTTAGATTAATGGAGAAAATGCAGGGGCAATTAAGGTCTGTCGTTTTATTAAATCCCGTTCTTTCTCTAAAAAAACATATCGAACTTGAAAAAGAACACAAGTTTTTCTATAAAAAGCTAATGAAAGAATTAACAGCTGCACATAAGACGGATCAAGTCACTCTTGAGCAAGAACTTCAAGGTATGGAAGATGATGTTAAATTGAATATGGGTATTCCAATAAAAATTATCCATGTTATGTCCAGTGGTAAATCCTATAACCAATCAAAACAACTACAACAATTACTGGCTAATACCGATATTAGTCCAACATATATTGTTCCGGAAAAAAAACAACAGCTCGGAAATATGATGAAAAAGTTTTTTAATCAGTTTGAAAAGGTACTATAAATACCTTCCTCCCTATAGAGAGATATAATTCTTCATGAAGCCGCATAGGATTCACTAATGAAGCTTGGGGAGGAAGGAATAGTAATGGACAAGGTCGTTATTGTTGGAGTATTTGACTTTGTGAATTTTCATGTATGCAAAGCATTACTTGACCAAGGGATTGAGGTAAGGGGAGTACAACTTGAAACTCAAGAAAATGAGGATATGGTAATCGAGAAAAGATTAGAAATTGGGCGAAATGCTAACTTTGCTGAAGTTTCAATGGGGGAACTATCAAATCCTGCTTCCGAAAATGAAGCAATAGTACTCTCTGTTTATGACCTATATATGAACCATAAAGAAGATTACTTACTGAACGATCATTTGTTAAGCAAAATAATCAGTAGGTACAACTGGGAAAATATCGTGATTCTGGTTCCAAGTCAATTGCTAAAAAATGTGATTGATTTGAAAGCCAAGGTTGTCATCGAGGATTTCTTAAAAAGGACTATTTCTAAGAATAAGGATTGTTATTTACTTTATTTACCAACGGTATTTGGACCCTGGCAGCCAGAAACCTTTATGTTTCAATCCACCATTTTAACGGAAATGAATAGAGGTAAGCCATTTAAAGGACTGCGGGAGGAAACAAGTGACGCCCTGTTTGTTGAGGATACGGTGAAATCGATTATAGAAATCATTGAAAACAAGGAGCCTGGAAGATACCTGCTCCAAAGTGGAAAGAGCAATCAATGGGATTTATGTGCAGCCTTACTTCAAATAAACGAACATGGTTTAAACAATCGAATACTTGAAATAAAGGAAGAGGATTTAACCAAAAAAATTGTTCCTAGCACCGTTCCAATATCTGTGGCGTTGACTAGGCAAATAGAACATGCTCATCGCTTAAATGCTGATAAATAAAAAAGCTGCCGTTTACCACGGCAGTTTATTTTTTCTTCAAAAATCCCTGTACGAAAGGATAAACCATTTGAATTAATGGTTTAAGATTTTGCGAGGAATCCCTTAATTTGCTTATGTTTTCTATTATTGATTCAATATCAAGTGTAGATGGATTTGACTGAGGAACACTGCCATGTTTGCCCTGTACACTCTCTCTTTTATCACCAAACATCATTCTGGAAAAGCGGTCATCCCGATAATTTTCTTTTCCCATCTTTCTGCCCCCTCCTTATAGTATGATTCTCCTTTAGATTATGAAGTTTATGAACAAATGGTATGGACATAAGCGGGGGATGGTTTATTTAAATGTTGCTTAATTATACTTTTATTTGATAAAATTAGTACCAAGTCATAATAATTGATAATAATAGATTAATCATATAAGGGGATGATTCCTTGAACGCTGGAATTGTTGGAATTGGAAGGTTTTTACCAGAGAAGATTGTTACAAATGCAGATTTAGAAAAAATAATGGATACATCAGATGAATGGATTCGAACACGAACAGGCATTGAAGAACGTCGTATCGCAGATGATAAC
Organism: Bacillus sp. (in: firmicutes); assembly: GCA_031177865.1. Lineage (GTDB taxonomy): Bacteria > Bacillota > Bacilli > Bacillales > Cytobacillaceae > Neobacillus. Next base: position 10,856 of record JAPSKD010000008.1, read on the forward strand.
ACTAATAGCTCTGATATGGGGTTTGCTGCGGCTCAAAAAGCAATCCAAGATGCAGGTATCACTCCTGAGGATATTGATTTAATCTTGGTCGCAACCGTAACGCCAGATCATCCATTTCCGTCTGTTGCGTGTATGCTACAGGAACGGTTAGGTGCTAAAAAAGCTGCTGCAATGGACGTTAGTGCAGCTTGTGCTGGCTTTATGTACGGTGTCGTTACTGGGAAGCAGTTTGTTGAAGCAGGAGTTTATAAGCATGTTTTGGTAGTGGGTGTTGAAAAACTATCAAAGATAACCGACTGGAATGATCGAAACACTGCAGTCCTATTCGGAGACGGTGCTGGTGCAGTGATCATTGGAGAAGTTTCTGAAAATAGAGGGATTCTCTCCTTTGAATTGGGTGCAGATGGTACCGGTGCCAAGCATTTATATCAAGATGAGTATATTATCATGAATGGCCGGGAAGTCTTTAAATTTGCAGTGCGCCAGATGGGTGAAAGCTGTATTAACGTCCTCGAAAAAGCTGGACTGACAAAAGAGGATGTAGATTTCCTTATCCCTCATCAAGCCAATATCCGTATTATGGAGGCTTCTAGACAAAGGCTAGAGCTTCCGGTAGAAAAAATGTCCAAGACGGTTCATAAATACGGGAATACTTCCGCTGCTTCTATTCCCATTTCTATTGTTGAAGAAATAGAGGCAGGAAGAATTAAAGACGATGACCTTATTGTTATGGTTGGTTTCGGCGGCGGATTAACGTGGGGCGCCATTGCGATTAGATGGGGTAAATAAAGGGAAATAGATAATTTATAACGAAGTGTATTAAAGGAGATGTCTTATATGGATAAGCGCAGGGTTGTGGTTACAGGTTTAGGAGCGGTTACTCCGCTTGGTAACGATGTTGAAACGACATGGAAAGGGATTATTGAAGGAAAGTCTGGTATCGGCCCTTTAACAAGAGTGAATGCAGAAGAGTATCCTGCAAAAGTTGCTGCACAGATTAACGACTTTAATCCTGAATCCTTTATGGATAGAAAAGATGCAAGAAAAATGGACCGTTTTACTCAGTATGCCGTTGCATCAGCACTGATGGCAGTTGAAGATGCAAAACTAACAATTACCGATGAAAATGCTCACCGTATTGGAGTGTGGATTGGTTCCGGTATTGGCGGAATGGAAACATTTGAAGAACAATATGAAATTTTTCAAAAAAGAGGTTACCGCAGAGTAAGTCCATTTTTTGTACCAATGCTGATACCTGATATGGCAACTGGTCAAGTTTCGATAACACTTGGGGCAAAAGGATTTAATTCTTGTACCGTAACAGCATGTGCAACAGGAACGAATTCAATTGGTGATGCCTTTAAAGTCATTCAGCGTGGTGACGCTGATGCCATGATTACAGGTGGAGCAGAAGCGCCGATTACAAAAATGTCAGTAGCCGGCTTCTGTGCGAATACAGCTCTTTCTACAAATCCCGATCCTAAGAGTGCTAGCAGACCATTTGATAAAAATCGCGATGGCTTTGTTATCGGTGAGGGCGCTGGTATTATTGTTTTAGAAGAATTAGAACACGCGTTAGCACGCGGTGCAAAAATATATGCTGAAATCGTTGGCTATGGTGCTACGGGAGACGCGTATCATATAACAGCACCAGCACCTGGTGGTGAAGGCGGCGCGCGTGCGATGAAAATGGCCATTAACGACGCTGGACTAAATATTGAAGAAATCGATTATATTAATGCTCATGGAACGAGTACTGAGTATAACGATAAATTCGAGACGCTTGCAGTGAAAGAAGTTTTCGGAGTCCATGCTTACAAGCTGGCAATCAGTTCAACCAAATCAATGACCGGTCATCTTCTTGGAGCAGCAGGTGGTGTTGAAGCAATCTTTACTGTCCTTGCGATGAAAGACAGCATTCTCCCTCCGACCATTAATTATGAAACGGCAGACCCTGAATGTGATTTAGATTATGTCCCAAATAAGGCACGTCAAAAAGAAATAAAAGCAGCAATGAGTAACTCTCTAGGCTTTGGCGGCCACAATGCAACGATCGTCTTCAAAAAATATGTAAAATAAGCAGCCAGACCAGGAGTCACCTGGTCGGCTTTTTTTCTTTTATAGGACAACCAACCCGAACCACTTTTCATATCATTCATAATATGTAAAAAATGATATGGTTGGAGTGAGGAAATGGGCATCATTCGAACAGATAAGTGGCTGGAGGAGGAGTTTAATCGACCAATAAAAATATGCGAAAAGCTGCTCCCTGTTTTCAAGGGGCAAAGTGCCTCAAAAGTCTATAATCAATTAACTGATTTCGGGATGTACCGAGCCTCCCGGAGGACCGAGGAAATTTTCAGTTTGATGAAAGAAAACATGGTTTGGGAAGAAGTGGAAGGTGTTTTTCAGGAATATAAAAGGAAATGGGGAGGACCAGATATACCTATCTACCTGTTTCCAATTGGACAAAATAGAGGCCTCTTTTTCAGACAAGAAGAAAAGGTGAAGGGTGGGGTCTCCTACCCGGATAAAATGTTTTTATTTCTTTCCGACAGAATAACTTCAAAAGAGTTAGAGGCTTTATTTGTCCATGAATACCACCACGTTTGCAGGTTAAATAAACAACCTAAAAGATTTAATGATTATACATTACTGGATTCAATCATTATTGAAGGACTCGCAGAATACTCTGTTTTAGTTCATTGCGGGAGAAACTATTTAGCCGATTGGTGTACGATGTATTCAGGAGCAGAATTAGATGTTTATTGGGAAAAATTTTTACAAGGCAACTTAGACATAAAAAAGAGTGAAAGGAAACATGATGATTTATTGTATGGAGCAGGAAGGATTCCAAAATTACTTGGATACGCTGCGGGCTTTAAAGTTGTTGAAGATTATTATCGCCATAATCACTATTCTACAAAACTATCCTTTACGCTACCTACAAAGAAGTATTTAATAACTGAACATACCTATACTAAAAAAGGCCGAAAAAAGTAGGCTTTTTTTTTTGTGCCTCGGGCAAAGAGTATTTGGTTCTTAAGGAATAAATTAACTTATGTCTGCCCATACTGATTGACAAACAGTTTCTTGAAGTGAGGGGTTGTACTATGTTGTATCTTCATGATGTTTGGGTAAATTGGTTTGAAGGTGAAGAAAACGGCTATAATGTGTGCCACTTTCATGAATGGCGCAAAGATGACGGTGTAGAGCTGTTAGACCAAGCTCCTTTGTTAAAAGTAGAACCGATTCTCTTTAACTATATTGAGAACGATCTCTCTGAATTACCTCAACAGCTTCTAGATGATATTTTTCAAAAGGCATACTTAAGGAAAAACCATGAAAGAGTTCAACTTGAGTACTGCTTTGTGGTTACAGATGGGGTTGGAATATTAGCAGTTGATACGATCGGATATTCAATACCGATTAGAAAGAGCAGACTCATACCGAGACAGGAGCAGCTTGTCTACGAAATGATTGCCAATCATGACGCAAAAAAATATCATTTTCAACAGAATTCAGTGGATAAAGATTTTCATATTTTATCACCTGAGCCAGAATTAATGACTGGGTTAACGCGAAAAGAGCGTCAACTAAAGCAGCTGTTATTTATGGCACTTGATCAATTACATACATCTCAGAACGAGGCAGAAGTGCGCTATTGGTTTACTGAATGGTGTCCAGAGCGATACTCGGCGATTCAGGAATTGAATTTTGAGAAAGCATGGGAGCAGTTGTTTGAGGAAACGAAATATGGATGGTCTAAACGGCATGAAACATTTTGTGAGAATCTAATAAAAGGTCAGCCATTTTTCGAAAAGCTATGGGAAATGGAGCACGGTCCAAAAGTAAATTAAAAAACAGGTCACGAAAAGTTAAAAACTTTCGTGACCTGTTTTTTTGTTGGCTGTGTTAAATTTGTCTGTTGATTTGCGCTCCACTAAGGAATGCTTCTTGAAATAATCATCGCAGGGACAGGCGGTCTATGCCTGTCCCGAGGCACTTCGCGCACCTTAGGGCGTTCGGGAAGCCTCCTCGGCGCTTAAGCGCCTGCGGGGTCTCCCCTGTCCCGTCCTCCCGCAGGAGTCTTCGTGTCTTCCGCGCAAATCAACAGAGTGCAAATATCAACATTAAGCGTTACACAGCCTTGTCATTTTATCTTCTTTTTCTGCCTAATCCCATTGCATTTTCCATTTTCTTAAGGGTTTTGCTAGCGACTTGGTTTGCTTTTTCTGCGCCTTCGTCCAAGATTCTGTCTAGTTCCGTTGATTCCATTAAGTTATTATATTTTTCTTGAATTGGCTCAAATACGTTTACGACTACTTGTGCTAAATCGCCTTTGAAATCGCCATATCCTTTACCATTATACATCGCTTCAAGCTCTGGAATGGTTTTATTACTCAGGATAGAATAAATGGATAGTAAGTTAGAAATTCCAGGCTTGTTGATTTTATCAAATTTAACAATCCCCTCAGAATCTGTAACCGCACTTTTTATTTTCTTCACAATTTGTTTTGGATCATCTAAAGGTGTGATAAAAGCTTTATTATTTGGGTCAGATTTGCTCATTTTCTTTGTAGGTTCCTGTAACGACATAATCCGTGCGCCGACTTCAGGAATGCGAATATCTGGGATGGTTAAAACCTCCCCATATTTTTTATTGAATCTTTCAGCTAAATCACGAGTTAATTCCATGTGCTGCTTCTGATCTTCGCCAACCGGAACAAGATCAGTATTGTATAAAAGAATGTCTGCGGCCATTAATGGTGGGTAGGTTAATAAACTCGCGGAAACCGCGTCCTTACCAGCTGACTTATCCTTAAATTGAGTCATTCTTTCCAATTCACCTATATAAGAATTACATTGCATCATCCATCCTGCTTGGGCATGAGCCGGAACTTCCGACTGGATAAACAAGGTTGCCTTCTCCGGGTCAATCCCAACGGCTAGGTAAAGCGCAGCCAAGCTGCGAATATTTTTTCGGAGCTCTAAACGATCCTGTGGGACCGTTATCGCGTGTTGGTCGACAATGCAAAAGTAGCAATTATAATCATTCTGCAGCTCAACAAATTGCATCATTGCCCCAATATAGTTTCCAAGTGTAATGGTACCACTTGGCTGAATCCCTGAAAAAATTGTTTTCATGACCGAAATCCTCCTAATTATATATATATAAATAAAAAAAACCATTCGTCCCCAAAAACGATAGGGACGAATGGTTCGCGGTACCACCCTAAATTACTCAAAAGAGTCACTCATGCCAGAACTTTCTAGAATGGATAGTCTGGTATCCTTTTAACGCAAGGTAAACGTCTTTTCCTACTATTCATTAAGAAGTTCAGAAAGAAGCTCAAAAGTCCATTCGGTATTTTTCCGTGTTTGTTTTCACCAGCCACAAACTCTCTGAATCGGTTAAAAATACGTACTACTCTTTGTCATCGCTAAAGCAAATAATTTATTTATTCCTATTATAAATAAATGTATATTGGGAATCAAGTCAACGATGGATTACTTCTTCTTCCCGCCAACGCTCTTCCAACCTGTTTGGAATCTTGCACTTTGGTCAACAAATTCAGAGCGGTTTTTTCCTCCGAAAACCTTTTCGCCAAAACCATTCGTCATTACACCCATAAATGCAGTAATTCCAATAATTAAAATCGCAACCATCGATAGATCAGCTATGTACCCAGCCATGAAAATACCTCCATATCTCAATTCAAAAGTTATCATAAACTGTTTGTATTGTTTAAATCCCCTCATGTATATTTTAAAAGAACTTGGGTGTTATTAAAAGAGGTAAAGCAATAAAAACATTAAAAGTTGCAGAAAATTGAATGCGTTTTCACTAAATAAGATTTAATTGAGAATATATCCTAAAAAAGAAAGGATGAAACTTTTTCGATATTTATTCGTCTAATATAATGAAAAGAATAAAATAGGCTAAAAGTTTGACATTCAATAAATTTTGAAAAAGGGATACCTTTTTTAGAAACAGTGGTGTATAATTAATGATATAAATTACTTATTTATAATAATTTTAATCAAGAAACAAAACTTTGATAGATTTACTATAGATTTGAATAGTAATTAAAAGAGGAGTGTGGAGACGAATGGTAACATTATACACTTCACCAAGTTGTACATCATGCCGGAAAGCAAAATCATGGTTAGAAGAACATGAAATTCCATATACCGAACGAAATATTTTTTCTGAGCCATTATCAATCGAAGAAATTAAAGAAATTCTTCGTATGACTGAGGATGGTACAGATGAGATTATCTCTACAAGATCAAAGACCTTTCAAAAATTAGATGTTAATTTAGATACAATGCCGCTTCAGGATTTATTTGAATTAATTAAAGCAAATCCTGGTTTATTACGCCGTCCAATTATTATTGATGAAAAGCGTCTTCAAGTTGGATATAATGAGGACGAAATTCGACGGTTTCTACCGAGAAGAGTACGTACCTTCCAACTTAGAGAAGCACAGCGTATGGTAAATTAAACTAAAAAGATTAAGCCTTCAAACTGAAGGCTTTTTTTGCACCCCTTTGGTTTGAGATTTCTGTGTCATTTTGATACAATGTAAGGAATATCTAATTAATAGGCAAATTAATGGTTTTTGCAATTACGGGTAAATTTATTTCCCAATTTAATACTTTTGTCATAAAATGAAAGTACAAGGATTATATTCTTTCTTTACAATACAATAATTGATCCTTTCTACTTGGGTAATTGCTAAAAAGCATTGTCTGCTGGGGGTATTTTGTCCCTTCAATAAGGAAACGGAAGGGAGAGGTAACGATGGAAATCGAACGAATTAATGAGAATACAGTAAAGTTTTACATCTCTTATGGTGATATAGAAGAACGAGGTTTTGATCGTGAAGAAATTTGGTACAATCGGGAGCGAAGTGAGGAGCTTTTCTGGGAAATGATGGATGAAGTTCATCAAGAGGAAGAGTTTGTTGTAGAAGGTCCGCTGTGGATTCAAGTGCAGGCGTTAGAGAAAGGGCTAGAAATTCTTGTAACCAAAGCACAGGTATCAAAGGATGGACAAAAGTTTGAGCTGCCAATTCCAAATGAAAAATTAAAAGATCTGCCTGTTGATGGTAATATTGAAGATATCTTGGATCACCATTTCAATCCTGGACATCGCGATGAAGATGATGACCTTTTACTGGAAGAAGAGTCTTTGGAGTTTTTAATTGCTTTCAAAGATTTTGAAGATGTCATTATGTTGTCAAATCGAGGCGGACTTGATGATTTAATTACAGTGTTGTACAACTTTGAAAATAAATATTATTTATATACTGAGTTTCCTGAAGATTTATTTGAAGAGGACGAAATTGATGATATCCTAAGTATCCTGCTTGAATATGGAAATGAAACACAGTTAACCATCCATCGCATTCAGGAGTATGGTAAAACGATAATTTCTGAGGATGTCTTTACTGAAATAAGAAAACATTTTAAATAAACGTGCCGATTTCGATTATTGAAATCGGTATTTTTTACATAGGATTAAATTTTTTTGAGGGTGATGAGACTGAAGAACACAGTAAGGGTTGTATTGTTTGTACTGGTTCTATCCATACTTATGTTTTTCTTTAAGGAGTATTTACAGGGTGGAATATTTGGTTTACTGAGCCTCATAATAACGTTATCTGTTATTTTTATTGGGTTCGTTATATTTTTAGAAAATCGACATCCGACACAAACCATTACCTGGTTGGTTGTATTAGGGAGCTTTCCACTAGTCGGTTTCTTTTTCTATTTACTTTTTGGAAGGAATTATCGTAAAGAGAAAATGTATCGGAAGAAATATTTTCTTGATAAACAAGCTTTTTTGACCGTGGAGGGTGAGAATGACCCGCGAAGTGAAGAAAAACTTGGATTAATGGCCGAGCACCAAGCAAGGCTATTTACTTTGGCGCAAAAATTAGGTAACAGTCCGATTTCCTTTGATACAGCTACCAAGGTATTAACCAACGGGGAGGAGACCTTCCGTCACATTCTTGAGCAATTGAAAAGAGCGAGACATCATATACATATGGAATATTATATTGTTCGAGATGATGATATTGGACAAGAGATAAAGAAAATCCTAATTGAAAAGGCCGCCGAGGGGGTTAAGGTCCGATTCTTATATGACGCAGTAGGTTCTTTTAGATTATCAAAAAAGTATATTAATGACCTGAAAAATGCTGGGATAGAGACCGTTTGTTTCGGCCCTGTTAAACTGCCATTTTTAAATAATAAATTTAATTTCAGAAATCACCGGAAAATTATTGTCATTGATGGGATGATTGGATTTGTAGGCGGGCTAAATATTGGAGATGAATACTTAGGAAGAAATGACACCTATGGCTTTTGGCGGGACACCCACTTAATGTTACGAGGAGAGGCTGTAAGGTCGCTGCAGTTAATTTTTTTACAAGATTGGTATTACATGACGAACCACAGCTTTTTAACAGCCGAATATTTGTCACCTCAGATTGATGAAAAAAATCATGGAGGCGTCCAATTAATTGCGGGCGGTCCAGACAATGAATGGAGTGTTATTAAGAATATCTTTTTCTCGATGATTACTTCGGCAAAGGAATCTGTTTGGATTGCCTCACCATACTTTATCCCTGATGAAGATATATTTTCAGCAATAAAAGTTGCTGCTCTTAGCGGCATTGATGTAAGGTTACTTGTTCCTAACCGACCTGATAAACGAATAGTCTTTCATGCATCAAGATCCTACTTTCCTGAGCTTTTGGAAGCGGGTGTTAAGGTCTATGAATATGAACGAGGATTTATGCATAGTAAAATCGTGATTGTCGACCATGAGCTTGCTTCGATTGGAACCTCTAATATGGATATGCGCAGTTTTCATTTAAATTTTGAGGTAAATGCCTTTTTATTTCGAACAAAAAGTACTCAAAAACTAGTGGCAGAGTATCTTAATGATCTAGAATATGCCAAACAGCTGGAATTAACCTCTTTTGGGAAAAGACATATTGGATTACGGCTCATTGAGTCTACTGCCAGGTTACTATCACCGCTGCTTTAAGTTCACAAACTCGTCATAATGGCGGGTTTTCTTTTTATTTAATAAAGGATTTTCTATAAGGTAACACGAATGTATGGAAGAAAAGGAGGTAGTTAACCATTGCTGACAGCACAAACAAAATCAGGCATCATATTTAGCTTAGGTAAGGAATATAAGAAGGAGACGCTAGTGATTATACGGAAGAATGAGGAATTTTTCTGTCCAGCTTGTGGGGAGCGAGTATCTCTTAAATTGGGGACTCAAAGAATTAACCATTTTGCCCATCGAAGCGGTACGGTTTGCAGGGATTTCTATGAAGGTGAAACACTTTATCATATGAAAGGAAAACTTCAACTTTATCAGTGGCTTGATAGGCAAGGAATTCCTGTAGAATTAGAATATTATGATTCTATCATTAAACAGCGCCCTGATATCGTATTCCAATACGGTGGAGAGAAATACGCATTGGAATACCAGTGTTCGCCGATTACAGAAGAAATATTTATGAAGCGAACAGAGGCCTATTACCAACAGAATTATATTCCTCTCTGGATAATAGGCAGTAAGCATATGAAAGCAAAAAGGAGTAAAGTCTTCTCTTTGTCAAACTTTGATTTTTTCTTTTTGAGAAAAACAAAGGACAGCCAATTGATACTTCCCTCTTATTGCCCCGAAGAAAAACAATTTAAAATCCTCAGTTCGGTCTATCCTTATTCCATAAAAAATGCAATCGCAAACATCACCAATCATTCTATCCAAAAAACTGGAATTGAAGAAATTCTAGCACCGAAAATAATCAATCACATCAGCTTCACAAAATGGTCAATGGAAATGGAGAAATTTACATTATACTGGTCACTCCATCCGAGTCCTGACCTAAATCGTTTTCTTCGCGAGATATATACGGATAACCTCAACTTATATTTACTTCCTCCAGAAATCGGTTTACCTGTTCGTCACTCCCTATTCATTCAAACACCTGCAATTATTTGGCAAACCTATATATATTTAGATGTTTTGCAGAATAAAACACCTAATGATCTTATTGATTTGAAGGAAGTTGAAAGAAATTACAACAATAGAATAATGAAAAACGAGATTATCGACAGGAATATACCCCAAATTACGAATGAAAAGTCTTTTCAAGCGGTGAAGGAATATTTTCTTCAATTAGAGAGACTTGGAATCGTCATGAAAAAAAGCGAAACTGTTTTTCAACTCCAAACTAAAATCGTCATCCCAAAATCTAATCGCGAAAAGGAAGAACGCAGGAATGAATTTTATCAAAAAAATAAGTCCATCCTAGCGAAAATATAAATGAAATATAACTTTAGGGCATAATATATTGGGTAAAACTAAAAAAAATAAAGGAAAAACAATAAAAATGGAGAATATTAACAGGGTTAAAATTTTTTCGAAATCCGAATAATTTTTGAATGGAGGAAGAAATATGGCAAACGAAACTGCGGTAAAGGCGTTGCCTTCAAGAAGTGAAATACCTGTGGAAGATACATGGAGATTGGAAGATATCTTTGCTAACGATAAAGAGTGGGAAAATGAATTTCAAGAAGTAAAAAGCCAAATACCCGGGATTAAAGAGTTTGAAGGGAAACTTGGGGAAAGTGCCGATACTCTTTATAATGCTCTTCAATTTCAGGATAAGCTGCTTGAAAGAATTGGGAAGCTTTATACATACGCCCATATGCGTTATGACCAGGATACAACGAATTCCTTTTACCAAGGATTAGATGACAGGATGAAAAATCTATATTCACAAGCTGGCAGTCAATTAGCCTTTATTGTTCCTGAAATTCTTTCGCTAGAGGAAAGTAAGGTTAATGGATTTATAAATGAAAAACCCGAATTAAAGCTTTATGAGCATGCGATCGAGGAGATTAATCTTCAAAGACCACACGTTTTGTCAGCAGAGATGGAAGCATTGTTAGCAGAAGCTGGTGAAGTAATGGATGCTTCTAGTAACACCTTTGGGATGTTAAATAATGCAGATTTAAAGTTCCCTTCCGTAAAAGATGAAAATGGTGAAGAGGTTGAGATTACTCATGGCCGATATATCCGTTTTCTAGAAAGTGCCGACCAAAGAGTTCGCCGTGACGCCTTTAAAGCTGTTTACGACACGTATGGAAAGTTCCGCAACACCTTCGCCAGCACGATCAGCGGGAATGTGAAAAAGGATAATTTTAATGCAAGAATCAGAAAATATGATTCTGCTAGGCATGCTGCACTATCTGCCAATAATATTCCTGAAAGCGTGTATGATAATTTAGTAAACACGGTAAACGATCATTTACACTTATTGCACCGCTACATTAAACTCAGAAAAAAGGTTTTAGGGGTAGACGAACTGCATATGTACGATCTTTACACTCCTCTTGTAAAAGATGTCAAAATGGAAATTCCTTATAAACAAGCAGAAGAGCTTGTGATAAAAGGGCTTGCTCCATTAGGTGAGGAGTATTCGCAGATTCTAAAAGAGGGTTTTGAGAACCGCTGGGTAGATGTACACGAAAATAAAGGAAAGCGAAGCGGGGCTTACTCTTCAGGAGCATATGGAACAAATCCTTATATTCTTATGAATTGGCAGGATAATGTGAATAATTTATTTACCTTGGCTCATGAATTTGGCCATTCCGTCCATAGCTACTATACAAGAAAAAATCAGCCTTATCCTTACGGAAACTATTCTATTTTTGTTGCGGAAGTGGCCTCAACTTGTAACGAAGCACTTTTGAATAATTATTTATTAAAAACAATTGACGATGAGCAAAAAAGAATCTATTTATTAAATCATTATTTAGAAGGCTTCAGAGGCACTGTATTCCGTCAAACGATGTTTGCTGAATATGAGCATTTAATTCACCAAAAAGCTCAAAATAATGAGGCTTTAACAGCGGATTCATTAACCAGTGAATATTATGCTCTGAATAAGAAGTATTTTGGTGAAGAGGATATCGTAATCGATGAAGAAATCGGCTTAGAGTGGACTAGAATTCCACATTTCTATTACAATTATTATGTATATCAATATGCAACCGGCTTTAGTGCAGCAACTGCGTTAAGCAAGCAGATTCTAGAAGAAGGTGAGCCAGCGGTTAAACGCTATATCGATTTCTTAAGCGCAGGAAGCTCTGATTACCCAATAGAAGTACTAAAGAAAGCCGGAGTAGATATGACAAGCGCCGACCCAATCACAGACGCATGTAAAGTATTCGAAGAAAAATTAAATGAACTAGAGCAGCTATTATCTTAACAAGCTAAAGGGAGAGTACCAAGTGTACCCTCCCTTTAAAACCCTTTAAATCTTTTTCTATCATTGAGGTAAAAAAGCAACATAAAAATTCCAATAAAAAAAAGTGGAATACTAATTAGTAAAGGAAAGACCTTCATTAACGCAAGAACATGGAGAGAAAATCCGAAAAAAATAAACAAAATGATCAAGATAACAGATAAATTCTTCATACGACATGCCACCTTATTTTTGAAATTACTGAATCAACCTAGTTATAATGTATTGTCCAATATAGAAAAATATGATATTTTGACAATTATGTGAAATAACGCACAATCAGATTGTCAACAGGTTTAATCACATGGTATATTCTATATGTGAAGTTAATCACATCAAACATATACCCCTTTGTTTGACCGTGAAAAATTTCTCCCATCCCCTTTGTTCGTATTAATAGAAAAAGACCTTGCAGTGATAGCTGCAAGGTCTTTTCATGTTCAAAAAAAAAGTGTTATTCTTCAACATAACGCCAAAAGGTTCCATATTTAGCCGGAAGATGTTCAACCTTTTGAAGTAATAGCAATTTTTTCATTTCCCGTTCAACCTGAGAAATGGACATGTTATAAACAACTGCAATTTCCTTAGAGGCCACTAGTTTAAAATACTTCAAAAATGTCTCTAATGACGGCGGCTGATTTTTTATAGGCTGTTCAGAAAGCATTTCTTCAAGAATTTGAACATAGACTTCATACGGGTAAGAACCAGTAATTTTTATTCCTTCATCTTCTGCATTCTCGTTAAAAAATACAAGGGTGGGAATCTCTTGTACCTCCATTTCAGTAGTGATTTTTAAGTCACACTGAAATGCTTTTGCTGCACTTTCAGAATGGAAATCAGAAATGAATTCATCGACATCTAATCCTGCGCTCTCTGCACAAGATTTTAATACCTCAAAATGGGAGATGTTTTGTTTATCAATAAAGAGCTTTTCTTGTACCTTGCGAAGAAACCGTATACCAGCTCGTCTGCCTTGCAGTTCTGCAGCCTTTATTGCAACAGAAGCAATATACGGGGAAGCTACCGGATCTTCTAACCAAAGGCTCCCATCACAGGACATTCCTGATCTGCTTGCTGTCTTCTCCCATAAATCTGCAATCACTTCATAATTTTTCTTTTTGCTAACATTTAAATTTGCGATACGCCCACTTAATACGTGTTTAATGGAAAAATAGCGGCCATATTCAATGTGCAGTTTTTTTAAGATTGGCTCGAGTGCCCAGCACTCTGGGCATATAGGATCGATGAACATATATATTTCGAGTGGCTTCTTGTCATAATTGTAGACTTGCTGCTTAGAAGTGAACCAAGGGTTACTCACGAATTTTCACCTGTTATCTCACTGTCATCTGGCTTATTAATCATGTGTTGTGCAGTAAGATAGAGCCTTGAATAAAATTCATCCCGTATCGGACCCTCTAATCCAGTCTTGTCCATCGCTTGTTTCATGCAAGATAGCCATGCTTTTGCACGGGTAGGAGTAATGGGAAAAGGCAAATGACGTGCACGCATCATCGGATGACCATGCTCTTCAGTATACAACGCTGGTCCCCCCAAATATTGTGTTAAAAATTGCTTTTGTTTTCGGGCAATTTCGGAAAATTCATTTGGAAAGATTGGTGCAAGATCAGGATGTTGTGCAACTAGACCATAAAAAGTATCCACTAGGCGGTGTAAGCTATCCTCGCCGAGAGCTTCATATGGAGTAGGCTTTTTCTCATTCATGTTGACAACTCCTTTAAATATGTTTGTATTATTATTTTATCAATGCATTTTTGATATCTCAAATAAACCGCTTATATTTTTTGCTGATAAAACCGAGCGATTTTATTCGGGGTTATCCGTAAGGGTATACTATATTGTTCGAGCAGCTCTTTAAATGCAAGTTGACCACGTTGAAAATCTTCCACTTCGTATTCCACCTCGTAGTCTTCTGTATTTTGATAGGAGCTATGATCTAATACTAGAAGTCCTTCCTTATAAGGGAACTCAGCCCTTTTGGTTGTGAGGGAACCGAAATATTCTAAGTACATAGACGATATATTTAACTGTTCCAATCGCTCGTGAATGATTCCCTTAGGAAGTATTTCATTTTTAATCGCAGCCAGGAATTCATCTTGAGATAAAGTTTGTGTGGTTTCTAACAGACCAACGGCCGCTGGCTGCTTTAATGTCAATTCATAGTGATTATATTTTTCCCTAATTCTTAAAGCAGAACCAAATTCCTTTAATGTGAAATCGGGTGTGTCAAAATAATGATTTGTTTGGCTGATGATTTGTTCATCCTTTACTTTAAATGCCTTAAGCAGTTTTTCATACTCCAATTTTGTGAGCAGGTTTTTAAATTCTATTTCAATTGTCTCTGACATCGTTAGTCATTCCTTTCTTTTCGCCTTTTTATTTTATCTTAGCATTTACCCGAACTGCAATTCCTGGGAGAAATGGATAGATTATGCTAAAATAGTAGGGTAAATGTTGGAGGTAAAAATGATGAATAAAAGAATACTAATTAGCAAGGCGAACATTTCAAATAATAAGTTACTATTACAAGTAAATGAGCCGATTACCGGGTTAACCCAAACAGAACAAATTCTTGTTGATTCTAAGCAATTCTCTTTTGTTTATTTAATGGAGAATCAAGAGGGTTATACATATATCGACATTCCTGAACCCATTTGGCCATTATTAAAAGAGACATTAACAAAACGAATTCCAGTATGGATACACTATGATGAGGAAGAATTGGAGTTAACTAATTTTAATGAGGAATTAGTAGAAGTTATCAACAACATAAGAGGAAATAGTAATTATGGTGAAGAGATGGTGACAAAAGTAGAAGGGATATTTTGAACATATTATAGTTTTTATTGAGGTGGAATCATGAAGCATTGGGACCAATTCTTAGCACCATATAAACAAGCCGTATCAGAACTGAAGATAAAATTAAAGGGTATGAGAGGACAATTTGAGTTAGACTCCAGCCATTCACCGATTGAATTTGTGACTGGCCGAGTCAAGCCAATTGCAAGTATCCTTGATAAAGCAAATCAAAAAGGTATTCCACTAGATAAATTGGAAGAGGAAATGCAAGACATTGCCGGTATGCGTATCATGTGTCAATTCGTGGATGATATTCATCATGTTGTGGGATTATTAAGGAACCGAAATGACCTGGAAATCGTCGAGGAAAGGGATTATATTTCACATAAAAAAACGAGCGGATATCGTTCTTACCATGTTGTGATACGCTATCCCGTACAAACAATCCATGGGGAAAAGAACATACTGGCTGAAATACAAATCAGGACGTTGGCAATGAACTTCTGGGCCACAATAGAACACACGTTAAATTATAAATATAAAGGGATTTTCCCAGCTGATATTAAGATGAGGCTGCAAAGTGCTGCAGAGGCAGCGTTTCGTCTTGATGAGGAAATGTCTTTAATCCGTGGTGAGATTCAAGAGGCACAAGCATTTTTTACAAGAAATAAGGAGTTTAAGCAAGAGGAGAAAAGCTGATAAAGGCATTGTAAGCATTTTTAGTACAAGGAGAAAACATTTATGAAATTTGCGATTACATCCAAAGGAGATCAAAAATCGAATATCTTAATGCATAAAATGCGTACTTATTTACTAGATTTTGATCTTATATACGATGAAGATCAACCGGATATTGTCGTTTCGATTGGCGGAGACGGGACACTTCTATATGCTTTTCACCGTTACAGCAGCCGCTTGGATAAAACTGCCTTTGTCGGAATACATACAGGGCACCTCGGCTTTTATGCGGACTGGACACCTGATGAAATCGAAAAACTGGTGATTGCAATTGCCAAAACTCCATATCAGGTTGTTGAATATCCTTTAATAGAGGTTATCATTCGTTATCAGCATGCCGGTAAGGAATCTCGATATCTTGCCCTGAATGAATCAACTGTCAAAAGTGTCGAGGGCACATTGGTTATGGATGTTGAAATCCGCGGACAGCACTTTGAACGCTTTCGTGGTGATGGTCTATGTATTTCTACGCCCTCCGGCAGTACAGCATACAATAAAGCGCTTGGCGGGGCAATTATCCATCCTTCTATCTCTGCATTGCAGGTTGCAGAGATGGCTTCGATTAATAACCGTGTCTTTCGTACAGTCGGCTCACCGCTAATTCTGCCGTCCCATCATACCTGTATGTTAAAACCAGTTAATCGTCTGGATTTTCAAGTAACTGTTGATCATCTTACTTTACTTCATAAGGATGTAAAATCAATCCAATTTAGGGTTCCAGATGAAAAGATTCGTTTTGCTCGTTTCCGGCCATTTCCTTTCTGGAAGAGGGTTCATGACTCTTTTATATCAGATTCGGACTAATCATCATGCCGGAGGACGCATTATGAAACCAAATTTTGAATTGCAGTGGACCATTAATGAAAATCATGAAGGTAGAATGATCAAGGAGTTCCTGAAAGAAAAGGAAATCTCTCGGATTGCTCTAACGGATATAAAATTCAAAGGTGGTAAAATTCTAGTAAATAATACGGAAGTGAATGTCCGCTATGTGTTAAAAGCAGATGATATCGTTACCGTTATTTTTCCTCCTGAAAACCCAAGTGAAGGTATTTTAGGCGAAAAAATCAAATTAGAGATTCTTTTTGAAGATCCATTTATACTTGTAGTTAATAAACCAGCGGGGATGAGTACCATTCCATCTAGGGAACATCCTCATGGAAGCTTGGCAAATGCCTTGGTTGGGTACTACGAAGAAATTGGTATTAGAGCCACCTCCCATATTGTTACCCGTTTAGACCGGGATACCTCGGGGATTGTTTTAATTGCAAAACATAGGCATGTACATCATTTATTAAGTAAGCAGCAACAAAATGGACATGTTAAAAGAACGTATGAAGCATTTGCTGAGGGTAGTTTAAAGCTTGAAATGGGCTCGATTGAAGAACCGATTGGCAGAAAGACTGACAGTATAATAGAGAGAGAAGTCCGTAATGATGGACAATATGCATGTACCCATTACAAAGTGTTAAAAAGGTATAAAGCGTTCAGCCATGTTGAGCTGCAGCTAGAGACTGGCAGAACTCATCAAATACGGGTGCATATGTCATATATTGGTCACCCGTTACTGGGAGATGATTTATATGGGGGAAATCTTTTTCTTATTGAGCGACAGGCCTTGCATTGTAAAAAAATCCACTTCATACACCCTTTTAACGGCATGGAAATGAATTTCACTGCACCACTCCCTTTAGATATGGATCAAATAATAAAGGCTGCCCTTTAAAAGGCCAGCCTTTTGCGTTTTTTGATGATTTCCTAGGAAATTTGTCGATGTCATTAGGATTATTTTCCTTATTTTTATTCAAAGTCTTTAAACTTCTCTTTAACATATGGCATAGTAGAATTAACAGAAACGATTTCCAACTCGGGATATCGAAGCGCCGTTAACTTACCGCCAAAAACAGCTCCAGTATCAATATTATATGTATTATTGATTACTCTTGGTTCTATTACTGGGGTATGCCCATATACGATAATTGCATTACCTGTGTATTGTTTCGCCCAATCTCTTCTAACTGGGGAACCATCAGGATGTTTTTCACCAGTTATATCTCCATAAAGGACAAAGGTCTTAACTTTAGAATTTGTTTTTCCGATAAATTCTTCCTTTATTCCAGCGTGAGCGATAACTAACTTATTTTCATCTAATGCTAAATGTAGCGGTGATTTTTCATAAAGGTCAATAAATTTATTTCGAATTGATTGCTGATCTTTTTTGGGTAATGACTTATATTCTGCTACGGTCGTTTCAAGTCCATGCGTTTCCTGGACCTTATTCCCAAGGAAGTACCGATAAAGCTTATTGCAATGGTTTCCTGGTGTATAAAATGCCTGTTTCTGTTCGATTACAAGCCGCCAGACTATTTCAGCAACTTTTAAGGAAGATGGACCACGGTCCGTTAAATCTCCAACAAAGGCTAAACGCCTGTTTTCTGGGTGTATTGGGATTCCTTCCTTCCATTCGTAACCGCATTTTTTTGTTAAGGCTTCAAATTCTGGTAAACACCCATGTATATCACCGATGATGTCAATTTTCATTGAAATGATTCCCCCTTTATCTTTATTTTTTGTTGATTTAGTAATTTTTATAAAAGGCTAGTTTCGTAAAAATTGTTGTTAAAATCTTAAAGCCGATTTTAACGTGGAAATAGTTATTTTTTGCTTTTGAACTTAGTTTACAGGCTCTTTTCTTATAAAATATACGTGATTTTCTGCGAAACATTAGCCTATCTTTACATTTTGTTTCAAAAGCAACAAAGTATAAGAAAAGAGCCTTAAAAGAAACGAAGGAGGATGATTTATGGAACAGCATGCTTCTGTAATCTCTTTATTAGTGGTCGTGACAGTTGCCTTTGTTACACCTATTCTACTCCACAGGTTACGATTAAATTATATTCCTGTGGTGGTCGCCGAAATCATTATGGGGCTAGTGATTGGAAAAAGCGGTTTTAACGTAGTCCACGAAGATATGTGGTTATCAACACTTTCTACTCTAGGATTTATTTTCTTGATGTTCCTTAGTGGATTAGAGATTGATTTTACTGCTTTTAAAGGGAGTAAGAAACCTATCACTCTGCCTAGTGGTAAAAAACAACCGAATACCTTTATGGTCTCGTCTATGATTTTTACAGGAATATTTATCTTTTCATTAGGTTTATCCTATTTGTTTGTTTTTGCTGGTTTTATTGAAAATGCCTTTTTAATGACACTTATTATATCAACGATTTCTTTAGGAGTCGTGGTTCCAACCTTAAAAGAAGCACACCTTATGAAGACAAATATTGGTCAAATTATCTTATTGGTTGCCGTTGTGGCAGATTTAGTGACCATGATACTCTTGGCCATCTTTGTGTCTTTATATGACCCAGGACAGGGGAATACATGGCTGTTACTGATTTTGTTTGCAGCAGGTGTGGTCTTGTATTTTGTGGGAAAACGGTTTAAAAATCGTCCTTTACTAGAATCTATGTCAAAAGGGACCGTACAAATTGGGACTCGTGCTGTCTTTATGCTTATAATCGTGTTAGTTGGGCTATCTGAAACGGTAGGGGCTGAAAATATACTAGGAGCCTTCCTGGCAGGGGTACTCGTTTCACTTCTGTCACCAAATCAAGAACTGGTCCATAAACTAGATTCCTTTGGTTATGGGTTCCTAATCCCAATCTTTTTCGTAATGATTGGTGTAGAACTAGATATTTGGTCACTTTTTGCGGATAAAAAACTATTATTATTAATCCCATTATTATTAGTAGGACTTTTACTTTCAAAGCTTGTCCCGGTTTATTTACTGAAAATCTGGTACGATACCAAGACTGTACTAGCTTCAGGTTTTTTACTCACATCTACTCTATCCTTAGTAATTGCTGCAGCTACCATTGGGGAGCGTATGGAGGTTATTACTCCGGAGATGAGTGGAACACTGATTCTTGTTGCCGTCATAACTTCTATTTTTACACCGATTGCTTTTAAAAAATTATTTCCAAAAGAAGTGGGTGCACTCCCAAAAGTAAGAATTGCCTTTTTAGGAGCAAATCAAGTAACACTGCCTGTATCACGGGAACTTAAATCGGGTCTATACGAACCGGTCTTATATCATACGAAAATGGAAAAATCCGATAAAATGGTTTCAAATTCTTTATTTGATATAGTCGAGATAGTGGATTATTCGTTGGAAACAATCGAAAAAAATAAAATTTTCCAAAATGATATCATAGTTATTTCTACCGGTCATGAACAGACAAACGCAGATTTAGCTATAAAAGCTAAGGAAATGGGTGTATCCAGGGTAATAGCGCGTATTGAAGGTCCCGAACTAGAGCAAAGCCTGAGAGAAAAGGATATTGAGGTTTTCTCATCATTCATGTCAACCAAAACATTGCTCCGTGCCTTAATTGAAACACCTAGTGTTATTAACATTTTAACAAATCAAGAAACATCACTACATGAAATAAGAATGCAAAATGAACAGTTTGATGGTATGACATTAAGGAGATTCCCGTTTACAGGTGATGTAATCTTTGTAAGGATTTTCCGGGGAAAGGACTCCATTGTTCCTCATGGGGATACTGAATTGCTCTTAAATGACCGTTTGATTGTTACTGGATCAAAGGAATATGTGGATGAATTGAAAAGGGAGCTCGAGTTCTAGATGTGATTAACTTTTCATTTTTTAGTAAATAGTGTAATATTAGTACCAAGTACTAATAACTAATATAAATGTTTAGGTAGGGGGACTATTTTTATATGAATCTTTCTTTAGCAGGAAAAACATATGTTGTAATGGGTGTTGCTAATAAACGTAGTATCGCATGGGGAATTGCTCGTTCGCTGAACAGTGCAGGAGCTCGATTAATTTTCACCTATGCAGGTGAAAGACTTGAAAGCAGTGTAAGAGAATTGGCGGAGTCATTAGAAGCAGAAGGTACACTTGTGCTGCCATGTGATGTAACAAAGGATGAGGAAGTGGCTAAGTGCTTCGCTGAAATTAAGGAAGCAGTAGGTACCATCCACGGGGTTGCACACTGTATTGCATTTGCTAATAAAGAAGAATTAAGCGGAGAATATCTGAACACAACAAGAGAAGGCTTCTTGTTGGCGCATAATATTAGCTCTTACTCCTTAACGGCTGTGGCTAAAGAGGCTAGAGGGTTAATGACAGAAGGCGGAAGTATTGTCACCCTTACATATTTAGGCGGAGAACGAGTCATTCAGAATTATAATGTAATGGGTGTTGCAAAGGCTTCACTTGATGCAAGCGTTCGTTATTTGGCTGAAGATCTTGGCAAGGAAGGGATTCGTGTCAATTCAATCTCGGCTGGTCCAATCAGAACTCTGTCAGCTAAAGGTATTAGTGATTTTAATTCGATTACAAAGGTGATTGAAGAAAAAGCACCTTTACGTAGAACCACAACACCAGAAGAAGTCGGTGATACCGCACTTTTCTTATTCAGTGATCTTTCTCGTGGTATTACAGGAGAGAACATTCACGTCGATTCAGGATTTCATATTTTATAATAATCATTGGCCCGCTATATAAATAGCGGGCTTTTTCTTGCTTAATTCCATGAACGAGTATAGGCAATTTGCATACATATAGAGTGTAGGGCTAGGTAAATGGAGGTGAATTGGATGGAGAAAAAGACAAAACGTGGACCGTTACTTTACGTTTCACAGACCTTTTTAGATACTCCTGTAAAAAACATGCAGGAAGTTTTTACAAACAGGCAGGAGGTTCAACTGCCGATTGAAGATCCACATCTAGAGGAGGAAAGCAGCAAGAAAGTCCTTGAGGTCTCACTGGCTAAGACTGACTTACCAAGAGAGTCCAAAGTAAAAGAAGTGAAGCAGGAAGAAAAATCTCAAAGTAATCAGGAAAAAAAACGTACATTTAATCGGGTAAAAGGCTTTAAGGAAATGAATCTTATGGAGAGGTTAGAATACCTGGACAATTTCCCTAAAGCGTTACCACCTGTTCCATGCGTCTTTTATACCGAAGAAAAGAACTACCAAGGATATTTAGTCGAGTACAACGAACAAGATGTAACCATTCGATTTCCAAATCAAACAACTGAAACCATACCTTTCAAGAGTTTAAAAGATGTCATGATGATTGGAATAAAGCGATAAACAAAGGCTGTTTTCGTAAAAAATGTTTGTTAAAATCCTAAAGCCGATTTTAACGCGGAACAATCTATTTTGTGCTTGAAATTAAGTTTGCAAGCTCTTTTCTTACAATTGAAGGCTATTTCAAGAAATCATCGCTCATTCAAACACTTTTAATCTCCAAAAGCAACAAAGTTTAAGAAAAAAGCCTAAAAAAAGCCAGCCGGATTAATCGACTGGCTCATTTTATTACCAAGTATTAGTCACAAAGACCAAGATCTACATCGGCAATACACTGTATAGCACAGAAACAATTTAAATCAACTGTAATACAGTCATTGGTTGCCCTGAAGCGATTAACCTGACAGACTCTTTCAAGGTTAATACAGCATCTGTCTGCGCCTGCAACGAGATTAACCGGCATAAATCTTCCATCGTCGCTGCGTCCTGGCTCTATAACACGAAGTGTTGCACAACAGTTATCAAATACATCTTCCACGCGGAAGAAAATTGATACACATGCATTGCTATTGTTTGTGCCGTTAAAGAACGCGTGGAATGGTGAGCCATCGGCGTTTTTTAATACAAAAACACGAGTATCAGCACGATCTCTTCTTGCTGGTGACACTAATGAACCAAGCGGTTCCAAGAAACAACTTGGACAATCTACACACTCATCATCTAATACAGCATTATCCTGGATGTCTTTAATTGCACGTACTACATCGCAGACGCAACCATTCTTGCCGTGAGAGTCACTATTTCTGCCACAACCCATTAACTACTCCTCCTTAATCCGGGATATATATCTTACATTACTAACATATTTTATGAGGACCAATTGGGTAACGGACAAACGCCTTTTTGAAGAAAATTAGGCTAATTATAGGGAAAGGACGGAAAAAATGAACATTGATTTTTAAAATTTTACTATATTAACATTGGCCTCGTTCCGGTTAACCAGGCTCATTGTATTTGACAAAATCACAGAGTTTCTCCGTGATCCGTTCTTTGATGAAATCGAAGAAGAAAATGAAGAGGGGACAATGGAAGTATAGTACCTTTCAAAGGGAACGCCAATATAAATAATTTATTGGGGAGCTACTTAGCTGTTATTGGTGTACAGGAGTTTGGGTTTAAAGCGACAGTGGTCAGTAGGTACCTGCTTTTACCCGCTGTCTTCGTACCAATCATCCTTGTGTTTGCTGTGGCAGGTTCAGCAGCAATAATAGAATCCATTGTTCAGCTTTGGATTTAATAAGCTAAAATAGTTGTCCGCCCGAGACAAGTTCTTGACTACTTTCATATCTTAACAGTAGGACTAAGTATGGGAGTGGTGAAAAGTGAATCGAGAAAATAAGAAAGCGCAAACAACAAAAAAATCTCAAACAAAAAAAACTTCTAAGAAAAAAGGCTGTGGCTGCGGCAAAAAAACTAAAAGATAATCGGTATACTGCCAGTTTTTTGACGGCAGTTTTTTTTGCCCAATAGTAACCAATTTTAAAAGTTATCCTAACCTTGTCATAATTTCCGTCAATCTAGAAAAAACTACTATGTAGTAATTTCTATAATTTGAATAAGGGAAGGGAAAGAAATGGTCTACATAATTCGAGTAATCTTAAGTGTAAGCGTAACATTATTGGTTTCCTGTGGTCAGGGGCAAATAGAAAAGGACAGCCAAATGGCTCTCATGAAAACGACCAATCCTAACCCGACTGTTACCGTAAAAAATAAGGGCCAGGAAAAAGTTGAAAGTATTGAGCGGGAAGTAGAAAGTATGGATGAGATATATGATGTGGCAGTAGTGAAGGGGAAAAAAGCTACACTTGTTGTCTATAAAGTGAAGCATATGCAGCGTTTTAGAATGAAGCAAATTGAAAAGGAATTGAACAAAAAGTTGGAAGAGAAATACCCAAAGGAGCAATTCACAGTTTCGAGTGACTATAAAATATTTCTAGAGGCAGTGCGGCTTGTTGAAAGAAAAGAGAATGGAAGCCTTTCGGACAAGCAGGCTGAGAAACGGTTAAACGAGATTGTGAAAATGACATCAGATATGAAGTAAGGAAGGGATGGACAGCGTATGGCGAGCAAGCAGAAAAAAATGACGCCTCAGCAGCAAAAGTATCAGCAGCTTCAACAGAAGCATGAGTTAAAAAGACCTGTTTTAAAGAATTGTATTAAGGCGTTTTGGGTCGGCGGACTGATTTGTACTGTTGGTCAAGCAATAAGTTATTTTTATATTTACTTCTTTCACTTCACTGAACAAAATGTCGGGAATCCAACCGTTGCGACAATGGTATTTTTATCAATGCTGCTAACGGGGTTCGGTGTATATGACCGTCTAGGACAATTTGCTGGTGCAGGAAGTGCTGTCCCTGTAACTGGCTTTGGAAATGCTGTGATATCCGCCGCTATCGAGCATAGAACTGAAGGATTCGTGTTAGGTGTTGGAGGAAATATGTTTAAACTTGCAGGCTCTGTTATTCTTTTCGGGGTGTTCTCTGCTTTTGTTGTTGCGCTAATAAAAACGCTACTTGGAATGTGGGGGGTTTTGTAATTGTTAAAAGGTCAACAATCTTGGGTCTTTCAAAACAGGCCAATGATCTTGGCAACGGGTGTCTCTGGCGGACCCTTTGAGGCAAATGGCAACTTAGCAGACGACTTCGATATTTTGCATGAAGATTTATGGATGGGAATGGATTCTTACGAGAAAGCACAAAAAGTTTTATTTGAAGAGGCGATAACCACAACATTAGAAAAAGCAAGAATGGATAAAGAGCAAATTGAATTTTTATTTGCTGGTGATTTAATCAACCAAATCACTCCATCTAGCTTTGCAGCGAGGACTGTACAAATCCCTTATTTCGGACTGTTTGGTGCTTGCTCAACTTCGATGGAAGGGTTGGCGTTAGCATCTTTTGTGGTCAATTACAAAGGCGCACGCAATGTGTTAACAGGAGCATCAAGCCATAACGCTGCAACTGAAAAACAATTCCGCTATCCAACTGAATATGGTGGACAGAAGCCGCCTACAGCACAATGGACGGTTACAGGCGCAGGGGTAGGGCTGGTAACTGAGAATGTCCCTGGACAACAGTATCCCGTTACCACATCTTCAACAATTGGGAAAGTCATTGACATGGGATTGTCTGATCCTTTTAATATGGGCGGGGCTATGGCACCTGCAGCAGCCGATACCATTATGGCTCATTTTCGAGATTTGGAGATAGATCCTTCCCACTACGATTTAATCGTTACCGGTGACTTAGGGAGAATCGGGCATGACACAGCCTTTGAGTTAATTAATAAAAGCGGACTTAAATTAGAACGTAAACAATTTCAAGACTGTGGACTATTAATATATAAGGATGATCAGCCCGTGCAGGCTGGTGCGAGCGGTGCGGGATGTTCGGCAACGGTTTTATATGGTCATTTGTTAAATCAGATGAAAAAGGGAGTATATAAGCGAATATTAGTGGTTGCAACTGGTGCATTGTTATCGCCGCTTAGTTTTCAGCAAAAGGAATCAATTCCTTGTATTGCACATGCAGTGAGCATTGAAATGAATGAAGTGGGAGGGTAATTCTTATGTTAGCAATGTATTTTTGGGCATTTGTGGTTGGCGGATTAATTTGTGTTATCGGACAGCTGTTATTTGATGTAGCCAAGCTTACACCTGGACATACCCTAAGCTTACTAGTTGTGATAGGTGCCATTTTAGATGGGTTCGGACTCTATGAGCCGCTCATTAACTTTGCTGGTGCAGGAGCCACCATTCCAATAACAAGTTTTGGCAATTCATTAGTGCACGGTGCACTTCAGGATGCAGAAAAGCATGGCCTGATTGGTGTATTGACTGGCATGTTCCAAGTTACCAGTTCTGGGATATCAGCGGCAATTATTTTTGGATTTATCGGTGCATTAATCTTTAAACCAAAGGGTTAAAAAATTTCACAGGTTGTCTATAGAGGGGTGCCCAGTACACTTTGAAGCTATATCTCATATGTTAATTAATGAGACTACAAAGTGAGGTGACACTCTATGTTCTGTGGATATGGCGGCTATGGCTACGGCGGTGGATATGGCGGCGGTTCAACATTTGTTTTAATCGTCGTATTATTCATTCTTTTAATCATCGTCGGTGCAAGCTTTTACTAAAAAACTGCATAAACGTGCAGGCGAAAGAAGAGGTTGGCCATATCAGCGGCCAGCCTTTTCTTTTATCCATTTTTTTCACGTTTTTACCCTTCCTTCATACACTATCAGTAGCTTATGAAGGAGCGTGATATTTACCATGGATAATGGTTTTTTTAAAAATGTCGAAAAGAAAACTGGCGTAAATATGAAAGATATTTTTGACCTAGCGAATTCCTTACAAAATGCAAATTTTAAAGATGAAAACACGGTTCGTAATGTAATCCGCCGCGTTTCACAAATTGCCAACAAACCAGTAGATAAAGCAACAGAAGATAAAATTGTGCAGTCCATTATTAACGACGGAAAACAGCTTGATTTTAATACAATTTCAAAAATGATTAATAAGAAATAAGTAAAAAAGACCTCTTTCCTTGATGGAAAAAGGTCTTTTTTTTACTTTTTCTTTCTTTTCATTAAAGGGGATAAGAACCGCGAAGGGTTAGCTTTTTTGCCTCTGCGATTCTGGGGAACGGCCATTAGAAGCTCGCTTTTAGCGCGTGTCATAGCCACATAAAAAAGTCTTCTTTCTTCTTCAATTGCTGCAAAATCGCCATTCCTTGAGCTGTCAAGTGCGTAATCATGCGGAAGGCTGCCATCTACTGCTCCAATAATGTATACATTATTATATTCTAATCCTTTTGCCCGGTGGATGGTACTTAGACTAATGGCATCAGGAAAATGCTTGCTTAAATTTTTAATTTCCTTGTTCATGGCAGACATATGTTCAGCATGAGACAAGAAAGCTTGAATACTTGTAAAGCTTTTTGCTGCAACTTTTAAATCCTTTAAATCATCAGAACCTTTATCTTGCTGATTCGATTCATTGCCGCGTTTTTTCAAAAAGTCAAGAAAACCGAGGTCCTTTTCAATGGTTTCAATTGAATTTAACGGAGAGGCAAATTTCAATGAGCGAATCAGCTGCACTGCCTTTTTTAATTTCTTTTCTTGAAAAGCATGTTTTGTTTTTAAATGGGATAGGGCCTCTAGATAGGTACAATCTTTCAGTATGCTTTCTGCCTTTAGATCTTTAAGTACGGTTTGACTTAAAAAAAGAATAGGTAAGATATCAGATAATGCCTGGTTGTCATCTTCATCCAAGCTTATTTTTAGAAAAGCAAGAACGCTTTTTACAATTCTTCGCTCATAAAAAGCCTCTGAATCCAAATCTATTTTAAAAGGTAAGTTAGAACTTGCCAAACGTTCAAACACAGCCCGAGAACCTGCATTTGTCCGGTACAAAATCGCAAAATCAGATGGTTTTGCGCCCTTTACAATTTTCTCTTGGATGTCAGTTACAATCATCGTTGCCTCTTCTTCTTCATCGTAGGGAAAAAAGAGTATCGGAGAAATACCAGATTGAAAGTGTGCTTTCATTTTCTTTACTCTTCTAACTTTATTCTTTGAAATCATCTCATTGGCTGCAGAGACGATTTCATGAGAGGAGCGGTAGTTTTGTTCAAGCGAAACCAATTTTGCGTATGGAAAGTCTTTTTCAAATGCTAACAGATAACTAGGGTCACTTCCTCTAAAGGAATAGATCGCTTGATCATCATCCCCAACAGCACAAACATTTTTATGTTTGCCTGAAAGGAGCTTTATCAGTTCATATTGAACCTTATTAATATCTTGAAATTCATCAATCAGAAAATACTGAAAGCGATTCTGGTAAAGATCAAGCAGGGACGGGGAGCTGCTCAGCAGCTGGTAACAGCCAATCAGCATGTCGTCAAAATCAAATAAACCTTTTTGCGTTTTATAATCTTCATATTTTTTATAAAGGAAGGCGGCCTTCACTTCCCAATCACTTTCTGGCTTCACTTCATGAGGGAAAAGAAGCGAATTCTTCCAGAAACCAATCTGTTGAAGGGCTAAATCATAAGCAAATTCCTTTTCAGATAAATCGATTTCCCTGCCTGCTTCTTTCAAAATCTTATCGCGCTGCCATTCTTTCTTTAGAAGACGCTCTGACGACCAATTGCTTCCATCATGGAACATAAGAATTCGATAAAAAATACTGTGAAAGGTGCCAGTCACCAACTTGCTTATTTGTTCCTTGTTAATCTGAGGATAGGAAAGTAAACGAGTTTTCATTTCTCCAGCAGCTTTTGAGGTAAAGGTGACGAGCATAATGGTGCGCGGATCAATTTTTTTTACATCTAACATATAAGCAGTACGCGCTGTAAGTACTCTTGTTTTACCGCTGCCCGCACCAGCAAGGACTAGTAATGATCCTTTTGTTTCCACAACTGCAGCCGCTTGGCTTTTATCAAGTATGACTCCGTTTACTGCCAGTTCTTTTAAATAGGAGTCATGCTCAAGATGGTTTACACCTTCAGTTTTTTTAAATGGAATGGAGCATTCTATCGTTTTGGCTGGACGGAATAAGCTTGTGTTTCTTGTAGTTTCAATAATCATTCTTCCTTGGGGGATACGAAAACCATTCCGTTCCACAATCACCGGTTCCAATTCTTCTTCCATAACTGGTTCTGGGCATTTATGTTCCGGAGATTTTATGTGATAAAAATAGGGTTCTTCTTGGACGCCGAGAAATAACCGTACTTTTTCATTGCAAACAGGACAGGATAATTCGCCATTTTTCCCATGCAGATATAGTAGTTGATATTGTTCTCTTGCTAATTGGTCAAGAATAATCCTTTGGTTTTGGTGCATTGCAGTTTTCATTTTTTAGCCTCTTTTTTCAAAAATACGACAAACTCTATGATAACAAAACCTGTTGATATCGAAAAGTGCCCTTGTAATGAAGAAATGAAAAAAGCACTGCCGCTAGAAGGGCAAGTGCTTGGAATTAAATTTTTTTTATCATTGTCTTATGTGGAATTCCAGCGTCTAGAAATTCCTCTGAAACTACCTCATATCCAAGGTTAGCGTAGAAAGGGATAGCATGTGTTTGAGCATTTAATTTTAATTTATGTAATCCATTTTTTAGTGCGTAAGCTTCAATTTCCAACATTATTGCTTTTCCAGAACCTGTTTTTCTTGCGTCCTTTAACACACAGATTCGTTCTACCTTACCGATACCATCCACAACACGAAAGCGGCCAGCTGCAACGGGAGCACCTTCCTGGTAAGAAACGAAATGTACTGCGTCTTCCTCATACTGATCAATTTCTTCTTCTTCAGGGACATTTTGTTCGTCGATAAAAACGGTTCTTCTTACAGAGAAAGCGTCTTGTATTTCTTTTTCATTTTCACAAACTTTTACATTCACAGTTGATTATTCCTTTCCTAGCCGAAATGTTTCATAAACCGTCCAAGAACCATTTTCTAACTGATATAGTAAATGGAAGCGGTCAATAGTCTCTTCATGGTCAAATCTCTTCATCCTTAGTGAGCCATAAACATCTGAATGCTCATCATTCGATAACTTTTGACCAATCGTAATATGTGGAACAAAAGCATATTCTAAATTTTGCTCACTAAATTCTTGATTGATTTCATGATGCAATTGGTTTAATTCTTGAGTTGGTTCCACTTTAAAGTAAATTACATTATTTACTGGCTGAAAAGAGCTGATTTTTGTGGTTTTTAATGTAAAGGCACTGGTATTACTTGCAATTTGACGTAATTTTTCCGCAAAATGAACTACTTCTTGTTCCGTTGTTTCAAAAGCATTCTTCAACGTTAAATGCGGAGTAATTAGTGAATAATGTGGGTCATAACGCTTACGATAGGAATTCGCTAAATCTTGCAGTTTTTTTGATGGGAAAATAACAACCCCAAATTTCATATGTCTAACCTCCAGATTACAAGAATTTTTCTGTAATTAATCGGTGCTGTCATGGACCTTCCTAATATTATAGCAAATATTCAAAAAATATGAAATCACCTTTAAAACATCTTCTTAATGGCTCTCTTTAAATCTGGCTGCCAATATGTCCATGTATGGTCGCCATCAAATTCATCGTAGAAGTATGTAAATGACTTGCTTGTAAAGAGTGCTGAAAGCTCTCGATTTGGAGTAAGAAAGTCACTAATTCTTCCGTTAGTGGTTTGGACTTCTGTTTCTTGGTTCCCAACGATGTGATATATTTCTAAAAGTTCAGTTTCTGTAAAGCTGTTAACCATATCCAAGACCTTTTCATTGATGTATGGTGATTGTAAAAGAACTTTTCCAAAACTGTGCGGGTATTGGAGAGCGGTCATTAACGATACGGTTGCTCCAAGTGAGTCACCGATTAGCGCTCTTGTATAGCCCATATGATAAGTAGGAAACTTTTGGTCAAGGAACGGAACTAATTCATGTGCTAAGAAACGTATGTACTTTTGATGTTGATCACCATCAGGGTGGTACTTCCTGCGTCGATCCTCTACATTCTTATAGGGTATCCCAACAATGATTAAATTTTCAATTTCTCGCTCAAAAAGGTACTCATCTGCTAATCGGCCGATTTTGCCAAGTTGAAAATAATCTTTGCCATCCTGGGCAATCAACAGTGAGTACTTATATAATGGTGAGAAATTTGCTGGCAAATAAACGAGAAGAAGGATTTCTTCGCCCAGCTCATTACTTTTAATAGTATGTTCTTTTATCGTTCCTTTTGGTATCCCCATGCAACAATTCCCCCAATGTTCGATAGATACAAATGCATTTTATCATAACTATGTTGGAAATGCTCAAGGGGAGAGAAGGGATATAGGAGGGATTAGTGTAGGAAGCGATCATTGGAGCGAGTGTGTGGCATTAAGGATAAGATATTTTCCCGGCGGAAGGTGCGAACCTGTTTACGAAGCAAACAATAAGCGCGAATGTACTCATCATTCACTTCCTTCACAAGTAATTTACGCTGCGAAATTTGCTGGTCACTAGACAGATAAATTATTTCTAACGGAACATTTTCCTCTAAAGAACGTAACAAAAGTCCATCCATGTCTTTCCCACCTTTCTTGATGTTCTATACTATTATTATACCCGAACATTCGTTCTTTATTCTGGTTATTTCAAAACATGTGTTTTTCATGAAAACTATTGACTTTTTGTGAGTTTTTACTATAATTATATTTGTAGCTTAATAAGAGATCTGTTAGCTCAGCTGGGAGAGCGCAACCTTGACAGGGTTGAGGTCGGGGGTTCGAACCCCTCACAGGTCATAAGTAGGGTAGAAACGTTGATATAACGGTGTTCTACCTTTTTTAATTTCCGTTGAATTATGCGTTGTGTTACTCGCAGGGTAGCGGTCCTATTTTTATCAGGGTAGCGGTAATTTTTGCGTCATTTGTTTCGTTTAATTAGCGAACAGGAGGCGTTTTTTTATGTCTGATAAAAGGACAGGTAAGCGTGTAAAAAATGTTAGGGCATTACGAAAATCAGCATATAATCTCGATACGTTATTTCAATCCTTTAAGGGGATTAAACGTGCCTAGGGTAGAGCGGAAAGTACACTAAATCAGTATGAGGATAACTATGGTTACTTTGTCGAATATCTCGATAGGCACAATATTAAGCGATCCGTAAAGGATATTACTAAGTCGACCATTCGAGACTACATTGTTTATATGCGCGATAAGTGGGTTAAATTTGAGGATCATAAGTTTAAGCCGGAGGAATCAATGACTGTAGGACTTTCGCCAGCATCTATAAATACGCGGCTTAAGACCCTGCGCGTAATGTTTAAGTGTTTGTATGAGGAGGGCTTAATCGACAATAATCCGATGGAAGGAGTTAAGAATGTTAGTGAGCCGGAAGAGGAAATAGTTGTACTTAATGCCGTTGAATTAAAACGGATACTCAACGTGCCTAACCAGAGACATTTTGCAGAGTTCCGTGATTATTGTTTAATGAATCTTCTAATTGGCGGAATGATGCGCATAAGTGAGGCACTAGGCCTGCGTCATTCAGATGTTGATCTGCCAGCCAGAATTATTACTATACCAGCTTCAATTGCAAAAAGTAGAAAGGCGAGAACAATACCGCTGCAACCGAATACGGCCCGCTTAATAAAGGATCTCATTACCGAAAACAAAACGGACTTCGACAACGATTATATATTTTTAACCAACTATGGAGAACAATTAACACGAGATCACTTTCGTAAGAGATTAAATGGTTACGCTAAAGAGGCCAGTATAACTAAGAAGGTTCATCCTCACTTATTCCTTTAATCATAAGTAGTTTTTTTGCAAAAGGTATTTTGTTGAGAACTTCTTTAACTTGGTGTTCAACTCTTTCGAGTTGTTTTACAGCGAGGTCATATTCCTCTAATAATTGTTCTAAATGGAATTTATAAGCATCAAGAGCTTGTCCGGTCCCAATAGAGGATTTTGCTAGATTGATTAGTAACTGAGCTTTCTTTGGTCCTGGTTGTCGTTTCATTAAAGACTTCCAACCCCTCATGACATCTAGTGTTTCTAGTGAAGATATTTCATCTGGTGTAGGAAATAAACGAAGGGTTGCAATCGCCCCTTTGCACGTTACATCTTTAAACACTTGTCTGAGTTCTGGAAAGACCACATCTACCCATCGATTTACTTGATTAATAGACATCACGAGACGTTTAACAATTACATCTCGGTTAGAAATTAGAACCCTAAGTTTCTCAAATGATTCCGATGTTGGACGAACAAAGGAATAATAGCCGTTTTTCACCATATCCGCTATAACAAGGGCATCTTTTTTATCACTCTTCGATTGAGTATTGTCACGATTCTCTTTATTCCTTTTTACTAAGTGGGGATTCACCGTAACTACCTCAATGTTTTGTTTATCCAGCCATTTTGATAGGTTAATCCAGTAATGTCCTGTAGGTTCCATACCCACTATCGTTGAATCTAAGTCTTTTAGTCTTTGTAAGTTTTGAATCCAACTTAATAGTTTTACGAACCCCTCTTCATTATTTTCAAATGTAAGAGGATCTCCAACTACAATTCCACGGAAGTTAACAGCTCGAGCAACGTGTAATTGTTGGGCTATATCCACACCTACAATTAGATGTATATCGGAAATTCTATTAGTTGATTTTGTTTGTCTTGCATTTTAAAATTCATAGTAGGGCTTCCTCCTTAAGACTTTGAGTTAGATTGGACTCTATACTCGTATCTTACTGAGGGGCTCTATTTTTTTCAAACCTGAAATTTAACGATCTACAGGAATGCTAACCTGCTCCGTTAGTTAAACAAGCACCTTTTCTTCTATTGCACATTATCCTCTAATTGTGATATATTTTTCCGTTTATTGTCGAACTTTTCTGAATTTATTTCGTTCAATATAGTGAACATTTGTAGTACAATCGTTTCATATGATTGACAATATTTAGAAAAAGGCAAACCATACGAAAGTTTGGGTCGCAAAGCTACAGGTCTAAGGTTAAAACTATGATGGTTGAGATTCCTAAAAATGGTACATATTCTAGGGGGCAATATTATGACTGCAATTGCTAGTGAAAAAGAAGTAGATGAAGAATGGGTGGAACTTATTAGGAAAGCTTTAGATATAGGTATTCCTGCTGATGAAATTAGAGATTTTCTAAATAAGTTTTCTTGACCTCTATGAGGTCTATTTTTTTTGTTTACTACACACTTTGGGTCAAATGCGACATAAATGTAAGGTGGATTTTCTTATTTCTTGTTACACTAACCTGACCTTTAGTTCAATAAAGAAAAGGCTGCCGTATTTAGCAGCCAGTTCGTGAGGTAAAGTACCCTTTAGTTTAAGTATAATTCTTCACAAAATAAGATTCTTCCACCACATAGCGATCTCTATCTTTATCTTCTGCTACCCATAGTTCAAGAGGTGAATTCAGTTCAATAAAAAAGAAGAGCAGGCTAGGTTTACCTAATCCTGCTTTTCTCTTTTTTCTTCAATTAACTCTGACATATGAACTAATTCAATTCTGTTAAGAGAGAATCCCTCTTTTTTTATTTCACAATAGCCGGAATCGTATTGATAAATAAGCCAACACTTCTCTCCTTTATATATTACAATTTTAAAACTCATTAATTCCACCCTGAATACTACGATTTATAAAATGATTATATAAGATAATATTCATATTTTCTATATTTTTTTTTTTTAATACAACCTTTATGCCACCCGTTTGGCAACACGTGGGGGAAATGAATCTTGAACAATAAATAAAGTTATCTAAACCATTATATATATAACGCTTTATTAAAATAAACCGCTTCGTTAGTTGACCAGCGTAAAAAGAGCTGCTTGCCGCAACTCCATCTTCAACTCAAGCACCCATTTACTTTAATCACAATACTTCACAATCTTTAATTCTATAAACAAACCAAAATAGATTTCTAAGCATTCCAACTAATAATAATTTACAAACCTGTTATACATACTTGAATATTTCAATTGTTCAAACTACTATCAACACAATCAATAGTGACTAATAAACTTTCCATTACTGCCCTAGTATGGACTTCAATTATGTACTCATAATCGTAAAACCTACCAAAAATAGTTTCTTCCCTTCCAAATCAAGTAAATAACGCATAGCCACTTTTTCCTTGACCATCGCAATTATTGGTAAAATGTCAGGGTTTTCTTTTTCAAAAAAGATAGTAGAATTTTCTTTTAATTTAAACCTGACCAACAAAAGAAACACCTCACAAAGTTTTTTTTTCTTAGATTTCTCCTTTCTATTTAAAAATTCCCAATATATAGACTTATATGTAAGCTGTTCTTGAACTAAACTGCACCGTTAGCTCAAAAACAAAAAAGGATCGCCGCAGCAATCCTCGTTCTTCCTCTATTGCACCCGATAGTTTAAGTACAATATTTCACAATCTTTCTTTTGGAAAAGAAAAAAGCTCAATTCAACTTGAAGTATCGCACCAGTTAGGCGAATATTAAGTGTAATAATTACGCTTCTTTGTAGTATCACTACCCAAGCTGTAACAAAAACCAAATTTTTATCCTTTTGCTAATTGGTCTCTATCAGTTGCTTGTGGCGGTTGCTCTAACCATTCGTTCTCAATCATAATATTCATTCCGTCTTCCGCATATTGTAAAGTTTCTGTCGTAAGTCTAACATAATCAGCTCCTAAATCCCGTCTTGGGCTCAATCCGAGACCTCTTCCATAATGGGCAATTCCTATGGAATTTAATATTTGAACATGAAACATCATGAGTTTATCTGAAAATGGCGGAATTGTTGACTCAGTCGGTATTGTATCCCATGCACTAGCCGAAGGAAGAAATTCTTTACTTAATAATGAACCAAAAATTTCAACATGCTTGTCAGCAATATTTCTCCCTCTTACCATATAATCGCGGACTTGTGGAGATTTCGCCACCTGACTAAATCCCATAAGCAATGTTCGACCTAACTGATTTTTTGTCAGATTAAAATAAATTTGTGATATTTCAATTGCATTTAAAGGGCGGCGATTACCGAACCATCCTGCTAAATAACTTTGCTTTTGGACATATTCCACTGTTTTCGAAAAAGGGATAAATGGTGCTCGAATGAACGTGCCCTTTGTTAACATGATTTCCGTAGCCTTATTGAAGAGCCTTGCCGATTCATTTAAACATTCAGTAAAGTATTCACATATATCCAAACGGGAAGAATTTGACAAACTCATGGTGTAAACTTCCATACCCATTTTTCCTATATTTTGAATGTAGAAAAGATAAAAATCATCCGTAAATAAACGAGGAGCTTCTTTATTAACATCTGTATTTACTGAAAATCCTTCTGGAATGGGATGCTGTTCCTCGGCAAAAATTGACTGTAATTTCTGAACATGCGCTTGAGAAAGCTGCATTGCAAATTCGAGGGCGGAACGAATTTCAGTTTCCTCTACATGGGACAAGAAGGTTCCAATTGTGCAGATTGCTGAGGTGTCACTCATATAATTTGACCAAAGGCTCGCAATTTCTGCTGATGTTAATTCTATCTTATGGTTTGTTAACAATACCATTACCTCCCTCAAAAGGATTTTAATCTTAATATTCCATCCCAATAAATCATTATTCATTAGTATATTTGGCGATATCGTTATTCAATAGTGATAGCTCTGCTTTTTCTTTGTTTGTTCATTTAGTTGAAGAAGGATATGAATACTAGTTAGATTGGGATAACATTTTAACAAAGTATTTTGGAAATTCAGTAAATCCTTGTCTGATATAAAACCTATGTGCATCGATTCTTCTTGAATGGCAATGCACTTCAATTCTATCGCAATTTCTTTTCTTAGCTAAATTAGTACAATATTCTTCAATCTTAAATCCTATTCCCTTACTTCTTATGTTTGTATCTACTGTAAAATAACTTATCCTTGCGAAATCTCCTTTTACAGCTAATTGAGGTATAAAATGAATTGAAATTAAAGCAATTACCCCTTTATCTTCCTCATAAACCAATAATTCCTCATTCGGGTCAATAAGAAGTGTTTCTATTTTTTCTTTTATAAAAGTGTCCGTATCTGGATAGTCCAACTGGTTTAACAACAGGGAAATTTCCTGCCAATCCTCAACATTTGCTGTTCTAATCCCCATTTGATCCACTCTCCAATTTTATTTGTTTACCTATAACCAAGATAATTCGCTTTTCTTCTTCAACTATCCTGCTTCGTTAGTTTAAGTAGAAATCTTCACAATCTCATACTTAGAACATAAAAGGATCCGCTGTTTGCTCTTAGTACACAAGGAAGGTCAGTAATTCTTGTTAGTTCTTGATAAACTTTCTTTTGATTTTCAAGTTTACGGTTAATCTTTAAGGTACCTCCAGGAAGTCTATCCATTTCTTGAGCACCATTCTTGCCACCATCAGCTTTGGCTTTAACTACAGTCGCTACTGTTGAAAGGGTAGTTCTCATGTCTTTGATACTGCCTTTAGCATTCCTGAATGATGCGGTTAGCTTCTCAACAATAACTTTTACGTCTCGGCCATATTGTTGTAGCTTTTGAGTTAATTTAGATTGTGATGCCTCTGCCTTTTCATTATGTTTTCATTAGATTCTTGATTCCGTCACTCTATTCACTTCCTTACTAACAGTGATACGACTGAATATAAGTTCCCAAAAACAAGGTGGAAAAAAGCATGGCTATTAATTTAAAAAATAAAGTCGCCATTGTGACAGGCGGTACACGAGGAATAGGTGAAAAAGTAGTTGAAAAATTAGTTTCTGGGGGAGCAAATGTAATAATTAACTATGTAAATAGTGCAAAGAAGGCAGAAGAACTAGTGAATCGTTTGAATTTGGAAGGAGGTAGTGCAATTGCTGTTCAAGCAAATATCTCAAAAATAAAAGATATAAAAAAGTTGTTTGATATTGCCATTGAAACGTACGGAAAGGTAGATATATTAATCAACAATGCTGGTATTATGATTACGAAACCGATTGATCAAGTTACGGAAGAAGATTTTGATATTCAATTTTTAACAAATGCAAAAGGAACTTATTTTGCCATACAAGAAGCTTTTCATCGTTTGGCAAAAGGAGGACGAATCATAAATATTTCTACATCTGTTAATGGAAATATGCTTCCTACATATAGCGTTTATGCTGGAACAGAAGGAGCCGTTGAACAATTTACTCGCTAATTGGCAAAAGAATTTGGACCAAAGGAAATTACCATTAATGCTATTGCACCAGGGCCAATTGCTACAGAATTATTTATGAATGGTAAATCGGACCAACAAATTGAAATGTTTAAAAATATGAATGCTTTTCGTCGGTTAGGTACTCCAGAAGATGTTGCAGGAGCAATTAATTTATTTCTGAGCGAAGAAGCCTCTTGGATTACTGGACAAACGATACGTGTCAACGGTGGATTTATTTAATTCTAAAAAAGGTTTGTGAATAAATATTATTAATTTCACATTAAACATTGCAGTGTTGCTAAAGGCGATTGGATACCATTGACTTACATGGACACACTATATAAGTGAAAATGACCTGCGAAGGTTTGTCCATTGGAAAATCTGCAAAATATTTTAAAGTATTATATTGAAGGAATCATGAATGACTACGAGAAGCCGAGTCGATTTTAGCGAATGCACTGCAGACTGAAGAGGCTGATGTCGCCATTACTGAACGGATCAT
This sequence comes from Bacillus sp. (in: firmicutes), assembly GCA_031177865.1. Taxonomy (GTDB): domain Bacteria; phylum Bacillota; class Bacilli; order Bacillales; family Cytobacillaceae; genus Neobacillus. Next base: position 49,084 of record JAPSKD010000008.1, read on the forward strand.
CAGTACGATGGAAGGGAAGAAATGTTACAGAGGTAATGTTAAGTGAAGCCCTTGAAAGTTCCTTGGAACATATTAATAAATTAAAAATTAATCCTGCAATTAATGATCTTTTCATGAGGAAAGGTAATTATAAACACTTACATCCTTATCAAGTAAAGAGAAAAATGCTTTATGCTGTTGATTCTTCCTTTTATCGATTCATATGAGAATGCAGAGTTTGATTTGGTTTATGATTGTATTTGTGAGGTTTCTTCTGGAAAAAGAAGATGTCCTTATTTATCCAAAAATTGGATAGTAAATGATTACTTAAAGGACTCTTTAGCAATTAGATATTTTAGTAATCATCGGAAGACTAAAGGATTATATTTAAAGGTTGATGCTGAAACTAATTTAGTTTTATATGTTTATATTAAGTATTAATTTGAAGATCAAAAAGAGTCTGCAAAAAGCAGACTCTTTTTTGATTTGTTTAGTTAATTGAACAGCCTTTTCCATCAGGACTTGGATTTTCGATTTGAAGATCTTTTTCAATACCGATAATGCTTCATTATGTTAACAAGAAATGTATAGAGTATTCATTTGATACTAGACCTTTTTCAACAACCATGAAAATAAAATTCTCTAACTCCAAAAAAAGATAAAACTAAAGAAGACCTGTCTCAATTCGTTCTTAAAAATGGAGAGAGCCAAATCATCAGGTCATAATAGCAAGAATGGAAAATAAGGAACACATATACTTGGTAACTGAGAGACGGGTGGACGGTGCCTTGCGATTTTCTTATAAGGCAGAATCTACTTGAGCTGATAAGTGTTTAATCGCCTTATTTAATTCTTGGATCTTTTCCATTGACATACCGGAAGTGTTTAATAGGGATTGAGGAATACACATAGCTTTTTCTCTAATAGAAGCCCCTTTTTCAGTAATGCTCACAAGTACGATTCGCTCATCTTCCTTATCACGTTTTCTTTCAATAAGTTGAGCAGTTTCCATTCGTTTTAGCATGGGTGTTAGTGTTCCAGAGTCAAGTTCAAGCAGTTTACCGAGTTCTTTAATTGAGCTTTGCTGTTTCTCCCACAGTACTAACAAAACTAAATATTGGGGATACGTAAGATTCAGTTCATCCAAAAAAGGACGATAAAGTCGAAGGATTGCTCGAGAGCAAGCATATAGAGAGAAGCAGAGCTGGTCTTCTAATTTAATCTCTTTGTTATTATTCAATGTTCGCACCTCATTTAATTTTATATAAAACTTTATTTATATTGTAACAAATTAAAATATAATTAAACAATTTAATTTCACAAAATATAATTGTTGACAACTGATAAATTTGAACGCAATATAATGTTATAAACAATTATATTTTACAAAATCTAATTTTGTAAAATTTATTTTGGTTAGAATTTTCTCCCCTTTTAATGGGGAATGTAGTCGAAGGTGACTACTTAAAAATATCTTTTGGAGGTAGAAGAATGGCAAAAATTACTGTAGGAACAGAAAATCAAACACCCATTGAACTATATTATGAGGATCATAGTACAGGGAAACCAGTTGTATTATTCACGGTTGGCCATTGAGTGGTCGATCTTGGGAATACCAAGTTCCTGCTCTCGTTGAGCAAAGAATTTAATGAAGCACTGCTATTATTTTTTAAAGGGCTAATTATAAATGAATATTTTTTTTCGGATAGAAAAGGCATTATTTTACCTTCCCTGAAAAGGTTGTTGGTAAGAAATTAGTTACATCCGATTCTCAAATCTAAATAGAAATCACCTATGAGGAGGCATAATTGCAACAATCACGTATATGAGGAAAATGAGTCTGTTTCCTATGTCGTTCAAGGTAAGTTAGAAGTACAAATTCGTAAAGCAACAGTGATTATTGAACCAGGAGATAGCTTTTATGTTTTATCTAAGAACACTCTACATCTCGCTCACTTTACAAACAACAGTAACGATTGATGTTTTTACACCTATACGAAAAGAATTATTGTAGAAGATAACTGTTAAGTTAATTATTTTTAAAACGGGGGAATATTTATGTCAAATACATTATTTACAGCTACCGTATCAGCAGTAGGGGGACGCGAAGGCAGGGTAGAATCATCAGATGGAGTTATTAAGTTAGACATTGCAATGCCTGGTACACCTAGAGCAAAGAAATTACCTGAAGCAACAAACCCAGAACAACTTTTTGCAGCTGGTTATTCAGCATGTTTTGATGGCGCATTACAATTTATTGCTAGGAAGGAACGCAAATCATTTGAATCTGAAGTAAAAGTAAATGTAAGTCTATTAAAAGATGAGTCTGATCAAGGATTTAAATTAGGGGTGACTCTCCAGATAAAGGGAACAGGTATTGAAAAATCTGAGCTAGAGGAATTAGTACACAAAGCACATGCATTGTGCCCTTATTCAAAAGCAACAAGAGGAAATATTGATGTGACGTTAGAAATTTTGTAAATACTCAGATAATATGCAATTTTGGGAGATGAGCCTATGTTATTAGGCTAAATAACATCATATCATATAGCAAAAAGGATCTATCAGCTTGAACTGCACCCCAATTGTTAGACACAACTAACAATTGGAGGTGCAGTTTTTGTTATGACCAAATTCCTTCCGGTCACTAACCTAGTGCCCAAAGGAAGGGATCGTTCCTATTCCGATTCAGAATCAAGAAGTCTTTTTGTGAGGTCCCTTACATCATTCGCAGGATGGCTTTGATCTTAAATAACTATATGAGAAAAAATGTGTTACTAACAGTACACCTAGCTGGAGGGGACTTGAAAATCACTTGGACAGAGGAGGGTGATGTACTCATGACTGGTTATGCGCATACAATTTGTGAGGGCACTTATTATTATGAAACAAATTAAATAATCCAACGATGGATGGGAACTTTCTCACTAGTATCCAAATTAATGATAAAACACAAGATACTTTATTTCAAAACTTGGCTATAAAGTTGAAGAAAATTATATATGTCCTGATTGTAAAGATTAAAAAGAAATGAGGTAAATTTACGATGGACCGCAAAATCATTCATTTAGCTGTTGGAAAACCGAAGGAATACGATTGGAACAGAAAAAAAGAATTTTCCGCAATAGGAAAATCATTTGTGCAAGTTGTTGAGTTGAAAAAGTATGGTTTCATTGGTGATGATGTTGCAAACCACAAGTTTCACGGCGGCATTGATCGTGCAGTATGTTTATATCCATTTGAGCATTACTCCTATTGGGAAGACATGTTCAATAAGAAACTGAATCCTCCAGCTTTTGGAGAGAATATCACAGCAACAGGAATGTTGGAAGAACAGGTTTATATAGGGGATATATATAGAATTGGGGAGACTGTTATTCAGGTAACACAGGGAAGAGTACCTTGTGCCACTATCTCTAACTATAATGAAGAAAAGTCTTTTTTAAAAAAAGTCATTGAAACATCTCTAACAGGTTACTTTTTTAAAGTGATAGAAGAAGGAATCATTAACTCCAATTCAGAAATAGAGCTTGTGGAAAGAGATAAAAACCAGATATCTGTATTTTTTGCTACAAAAGTTCTTTTTCATCAAAAAACGGACAAAGCAGCCATTGAAAAAATATTAGAAGTTGAGGCTCTTGCAGAGGACTGGAGAAAAAGATTTTTAAAGTTATTATAATTGCCCATTATTTAAAACTTTAGCTCTAATAAAGCATTCCTTGTTAACTTTAATTTTC
>JAPSKD010000122.1 GCA_031177865.1 Bacillus sp. (in: firmicutes)
GCCCCATTGTAAAACCTCCGATGACAGCGATGATATCACGATAATTTTTTACTTTGAGCCAGTCATCCCGCTTTTTTCCTATTGAATATGGCGAACTGGTCCTTTTCATTATAATCCCTTCCATACCCTGTTCCTTAATGGCATAAAATAAGGCTTCAGCTTCAGTCATAGAAGGAACTAGCTGAATATGATCGTTAGGAGTGATGATGTCCCCAAGTATTTGATTTCTTTCATGAAACGGCTTGTTATGAATCCACTCACCATCCCAATAAAGCACGTCGAAAATCATATATATAATCGGAACGGATACTGCAGCCAGTTTTATGCGTTCTAAATTCCGCAAACCATCTCGTCTCATTACTTTCTGAAAGGATGGCCTTCCATCTTCCCCTAATGAGATGACTTCTCCATCTAAAATTACGGAAGTGCTGGAACAGTATTCATGAATGGGTATAATTTCTGGAAAATGAAAGGTTCGTTCATTCTTTTTTCGATTATAAAGCCGTACTTCTTGTTTTTCGGAATAGGTAAGAATTCTAACACCGTCCCATTTTACTTGTGCAATCCATTCCTCCCCTGTTGGAATAGTATCACTGCTAACAGGTTCCATTGCAAAAATCGGTTCCAGCTTGATCTCCCCCATTGTTAAATAATACATAGTTTTAACCATTACCACTGAAAATATAGAGTAGAACAGGAGGTTTTACGTGTGGGAGAAATAGAGGTTGATGGCCAACTTATTGAAATTACACACCCTGATAAGATTATTTGGGAAAATCAAGGCATTACAAAAATGGACTATATTCAGTATTTGCTAGATGTTTCTTCTTATCTAATACAGCATGCCAAAGAACGATTATTAATGATTTGGGTTTATCCTCACGGTATATCTGGAAAGAAAATCGAAAAAAGGTCCGTTCCTGAGACAGCGCCAGAATGGGTCAGCCATACTTTCTATAAAGAGAAGGAGAGAATCTTGTTAAATGATCGGGCCACCTTAGTCTGGGCCGCAAACTATGGTGCGATTGAATTTCATGTTCCATTTGATCGTCATGATAAGACCGATTACCCGCTGGAAATGGTATTCGATTTAGATCCTCCCGATGCGAATAGCTTTGAACTTGTATTAGAAGTAGCAATCAGGTTGAAGCACCTTCTGGAATCACTCGGTCTAATCTCAGTCCCTCGTACATCCGGGTCTTTAGGCATGCAAGTATTTGTTCCGATTCAACCCCATTATTCATTTGAACAAACCAGAAAAATCAATACCTTTGTTGCTCAGTATTTTGCTGAGCAACTGCCGCAGCACATAACCCTTGAACGAGTCGTTTCAAAGAGAGGAAATAAACTTTATTTTGATTACTTGCAGCTATGGCGAGGACGGACGATCCCAGTGGTTTACTCGGCAAGAGCCAAATCAGAACCAACCGTAGCGACTCCTCTAACTTGGGAAGAGATAGAAACAGGTATTAGGCCGACAGACTTCACAATTTTAAACATGAAGAAAAGGATACAAGAAATGGGAGATTTGTTTAGTCTTATTACTACGGAAAAACACAATCAGTCTTTAGATGATATTCTTAAATTTATTCAAAAAAATAAAGTTTAGGAATGAAAAACAGGCCCTAGGAGTTCCTATGCGCCTGTTCAAGCCATTTAATCAAATTTGATAAAACATTCACCAAGAATCGAATTTCCCCAAAGTAATGTAAGATGATCGTTGTCATTGACGGGGTCGACACCTTCAGGGGTTCCCGTATAAATCAAATCTCCCTCACCTAATCCAAAGTTTAGGGCAGTGAAATCGATAATGGTCTGTAAATCAAAAAGCATATTTTTGATATTACCTCGCTGTACCTTTTCTTCATTTTTAATTAGGGAAAAGTCAACCTTCTTTATTTCCTCTATCCCAGGAAAGGGAATAAATTTGCTTACAATGGCTGAGTTAGGAAACCCTTTTGCTAAAAGCCATGGATGCCCTTTTTTCTTGAGTTCACTCTGGACATCCCTTAGTGTGAAATCAATGCCAATCGTAAAACTGTCTATAATATCCTCTACCTTTATCCCCTGTTCATATGGTTTACCTATTCTAATGACAATTTCCGTTTCAAAATGAATAGATCCACGATTGCCAGGAAGTGAAACTTTCTGACCAGCAGCTTCTACCAATGCATGGGTAGGTTTAGAAAATAGCATGGGAGAAGTCGGTACTTCATTTTGCAGTTCCTTGGCATGTGCTGCATAGTTTCGGCCAACGCAATAAATGTTATTTACATTATTCAAGACAATCCCTCATTTTCCAAGTTAGTATTATCATTTTAACATAACCCAGCTTAAGTTGAGTTTGGTTTAATAGGTATTTGAACGAAGCTACTTTACTACATTTTTCGGAAGAAGCGGGTTATTCTCTAAAATGGTTTCTACTTCTTCATAGCCCTCTAAAAATGCAAAGTTATATCTCGCTGGAAGCGCAAAAACATATTCATTATTTTGTCCCAATATTGTTGGACCTATCGGTGCTGCACCAATATGAAATTCATCCTTTTCAAGTGAGGACCATTGTTTAAGAGTAAAAATCATAATCGGAATATCTTGTCTCGGTTTTTCCTCCGTCCATTCAGGATGCCTTATTAAAAGGATTTGACCATTTTCTATTTGTTGTTGATCAGTAGAAATTCCTTCCCAAGAATCCGATACAATCTGATAGCCCTCCCAACTCTCTGGTAACGCAAAGGTAAATCCATATTCTGCATTTTCATAAAGGTTATCTTCAGGTTCATTCAGATCTATTTCTTCTTTATCATTGATGTTATCTACTGTAGGTTCTCCTTCACCTTGTTGCCCTTGTTGATTTAAATCAAGACTTACTGTCGGAATAGTAATAATGGCGAATAACATAAAGGCAGCAACACTTACTACACCTACTGAAATCTTTTTCATTATTGATGCTCCCTTTTTCTTCTTATCATATGAACGTGCAAATTGTAATAGGTTTTCGTGGATGATATCTTGGGTATCTTTCGTAAAGGTTTTATCATAATCAGGTTCTGGCAATGATCGAATTTTCTTCTCTAAGTCATAAAGCTTCTCATTATCTTTCATTGAGAAAATCCTCCTATATTTTTTTGTAGTGTCTTTAACGCACGACGATAGGTTGTTCGAACCTTATTTTCATTCCAATTTAGTATGGAGGCTGTTTCTGAGACAGAGAGTTCTTTGATCCCTCTAAGAATGATTACATCTCGATAATTTGCTTTTAGTGATTGTATTGCTTGATAAAGCAATTTGTTAGTTTCATTGAGTTGGAGAATTTTCTCCGGTGTTTCCATATCTGATTGCTTATCCCGGAACCAAATCATTTGCTTCATCCTTACACGCTTCCTTTTTCTCATTTCATCTATCCCCACATGGCGGGCAATCGAGATAAGCCAGGTTTTAGGACTTGCTTTTTGCTGATAAGTATCAAAACCTTTTATTGCTCGGATAAAAACTTCCTGCACCAAATCTTCTACATCGCTTGACCCGATGTAATAAACTAAAAAATGGTATATATCTTTGTTGTACAAATAATACCATTCCGAAATATTGTTGCTATTCATCCGCTGGTCAACTCCATTTTTCCTCCAATTTTTTATACTCATAAATTAGTCGAATCAGTGCAGCATTTATGTCACCTTTTAAAAATATATTTAAAGTTTTTTAGGTTAGCGCATCAACGAACGTCCTGTTTACAGGCAAATAAATAAGGAGCTTGAAATACCAAGCTCCTTTTATTAAAACATTGAATATTTATTTGACGTAATAAAATAACCTTAGCCCCATTGAATCGAGGGCTAAGGTAAATATACTTTATTATCTGAGGTATTGAACTAAAGAAAGTAAAATATTGGCATTTTGTTCAGTTATCGACTTACCGCTTTGTGCTTTGAGTTGATTTTCATAGGCAGTTAACTGACCAGCCATCGCTTCCTTATTGCCTTTTGTAAAAGATTCTTTTGCTGCTTGAAGCTTGCTCGTGATTCCATGGGCGAGTCCTTCATTTGTCACAAACGATTCTGTCAATCTGCTTAAACTATCAAAATCCACCGTTACGATAAATTGAAACTCCACTTCCACCGTGTTCCCGGCTTTATCAACAGCTGACGCCGTAAATGTATTCACACCTATTTTATGGCTATAGGCTGGACCTTCCACATTTGGACAATTAGCGGAAGCAATTCCGGATAACTCATCTACTGCACTGCACGTAATTTGAATCATTGAATCAACTGAATAGGTTTGCGAATTACCTGTTATGGTAATCACTGGCGGAGTGGAGTCATCGATTACCGTGACCTCACTGACAGCAATAAAACCACCATCCACAGTTGCAGCCGTAATCAATGCTTTTCCTTCTTTTTTTGCTGTGACCACACCATTTTCATCGACAACCGCAACGGCTTCATTACTGCTGGACCAAACAACACCTTTATTAACAGCATGATCTGGTGTAACGGTTGCTTTGATTTGTTCAGAAGTTCCTTCTACTAAATCGAATTTTTCTTTATCAATACTAATGCCTGAAACCTTTTGTTGTGAGTCTGGTACTTTAACAGCAGGTACATTGGCAAGTAATGATTCGTATTCTGCTTTTGTGACTGGTAAGACTGTACCGTGGCGAGGACGTCCAGGTAAATCATAGTTTTCAGACAGCTTCCATTCACCCGATTGTAAATCAGTAGTTTCAAACGGTACATATCCTCTGCCGCCGAATTCATCAATAAACATATACCATTTTTCTTCCGTATTTGATTTAAATACAGTGGCTCCTTCTCCTTGGCCAATGACTCCTTTTCCAATTCCTTCTTTAATAAGAGTGAAGTTTGGATCTAAAACAGAATCACCCACCTCTTGGAAAATAAACTTACCGTTTGGAGTGGAGGAAGAATTACCTCTTTCATCCTTTGTAAAACGATAGACTTTTCCATCATGTTCAATCATTGTTGTATCAATGATTGAATAACCGTAATCGATATATACTTGTGGTTCTGTGAACGTATAGAAATCTCTCGTCTTCGCATACATCATGCGTTGATGACTTGAACCGCTATGTTCATCGTTGTCATACAGTTTAGAAGCCCAAAATACAATATACTCCCCTGTTGTATCATCATACATAACCTCAGGAGCCCACGTATTTCCAGCTGATTCTGGAGAAATTTCTACCATCCTTTGTTCTGACCAGTTAACCAAATCCGTTGATTCCCATACCATAATTGATTTACTTCCTGCTCTTTGTGCTCTGTCCCAGTTGCCATTTCCATAGATTTTTAAATCTGTAGCAATAAGGTAAAACTTATCTCCTTCTGGTGAGCGAATGATAAACGGATCACGAAGTCCCTTTTCACCCATTTCAGACGTAATCGATGGCTGTGCATTGTTTAATTCTTTCCAGTGGAGCGGATCATTTCCTTCGCTTAGAGCAAAGTAAATTTGTTCACCGTTTGACTGGCCTTCACCGGTAAAATAGCTAAAAACGTAACCTTCATAGTCTTGTTTTTGAGGCATTTGTTTAACATTTGCCAAAAATGCCTTTGTAATGACTTCATTATTGAGTCTGATTGTTGCTGTCAACTTAACCGTTGCGTCACCATTTCCATGTTTTGGACGAGTCACTTCTCCACTTGGTGTGATGATCGAAGAATCAGCTGATTTCCAGGTAATGACGGAACCATTTTCCCCGTTTTTCGGCAAGGTTAAATTACCGCGAACTTCGTTAACATTATAAACCTTTAATGCTTCCGCGTCTTTTCTGACTGCAACCGAGTCTTTCAACTTACTTAATACCGTTACGGTAAATTCTTTCGTAATGGTATTTTCACCATCTGAGATCGTGGCAATAATAACAACCTGTTTGCGGCCTTCTTCAAATGTCGGTCTCTTTACTATACCATTATTGGTAATGATGTCGTTATTTTGAGATGCCCACGTAATAGTGGTTCCATTAGTACCCACTTCAGGAAACTTTAGATCGGTCGTAATTTCATCTTTGTTTTTGTTTTTATTGAGAAAATCTTCATAATCTAATTGCCCGGCTGCATTCTCAAGAATTAATCCGTCCATTGTCTTTAATTTTTCTGCCGCTTTTTCTTTTAATCCTAAAATCTCTTCTGGTGATAATGCTCCGTTATAAACCTCAAAATCAGCAACCATCCCACCGAAATAGGGATCCCCGGAATAGAATGATCTGGCAATATAACCACTTCTGCCATTGAGATTGTTAATTTGAGCTAATGTATAGCCATTGGTTGAACCAGAGCCTACTTCAACTCCATCAATATACAATGTGATTTTTTTCTCTTCCCCGGACATAACTGCGGTTACTAATTTCCATTTATCTGCTTCTAATTTACCCGTTGTAGCATTGGCTCCTGCTTCATTCTGCCAGCTAGTAATTCCTATTCCAACACGAGCGGAGCGGTCTCCTGAATTGCGGCTTGGCGTGGCGAAGAGATATTTATTGCTATCCTGCCCTAAAGCAAATAACCATTCTGCCTCACGGTTGCCGTCCCAATTTACTAATGATGAAACGGTTACACTTTCCAAGCCGTCTAGTACACCCTTAGGCATTTCGATATAAGAGCTAACTGATCCGCCTTGGAAGCTGACGGATCCTACATTTTCTCCCTTTAATACTTGAGCGTTTTGTGGATTCACAAGCGTTCCATTAAATTTCCCCGTATTGTCTTTTACTGTCGTTCCCTCGATGTTTTTCATATCATAATCGAGAATTAATTCTGGTGCTTTTGGCTCTTCTACTGGAGGAGTCGGAACTTCTTCATCTGCAAGAGCCGCAATTTCTTCTGCTGATAGTGCATGGTTATAAATTTTAAACTCATCAAACTTACCATTGAATAAACTATGTGAATCGTTGCTAGATTTTCCTAAGTAGTTCATGGTCGTTTCTAAAAGCATCCTCGGCTCAACATTATAGGTTGAACTTCTGGCCACTTCTTTACCATTTACATATACGACTGCGTCATAACCTTCAATCGTAACAGCAACATGCTGCCATGACTTATCCGCAATCATGGGTGCTCTTAATGCATATTTGTAGTTGCTTCCTAAAAGAGAATTTTGATTGCCAAACTTTTCAGTAAAAGGTGTAACAATCGCAAATTCAAAGTTTCCAGAATCACCTTGAGTACTTAAATACATCGTATTTCTATTTACAATTCTTCCTGTGTCAGAAGAGAAATCAAAAATCCGCTGATTTGCTTGATTGCCCTTTACATTTACCCATGTTGACATCGTCATACTTTCTAGGTTTAAATCTTTAATTAAATTTTTCGGTAATTCAACATAACCTGTTGAACCATCAAGAGCAACGGAACCAGTAGAATTTCCAATTGCGTCTTTAGTATCTATTACAGCACCGCCGACTAACTTTGCATCGAAACCATTGTTGGATACATCTTTAACCGTCGTTCCCTCAGTATCTTCTGGATCAAATGTATAGTGAACGACCGGTTTTTCTGATTTCTCAGGACCAGGCTTGCCATATTTTTCTTGAAGCGCATTATATTCTGCACGTGTAATCGGAATAACCGTTCCGTGACGTGGTCCCGGAGGCAAAGCATATTCAGATGAAGGAAGAACATTATTGACAAACTGACTTCCATCTTCTAAATTCGTCGACCAACGAACATGATATGGCCATGAATCGAGGAACATCCACCATTTATCTTCATGGATATCTTTGAAAACTAACTGCCCCTCGTTATTGCCGTTCAACCCAATTAGCCCTCTATTTCCTTCTTTTGTACTTGGAATGACGTCGTACTGGTACCCATTTTCAACAATTCCATCTTTATCATAGAAAATATCATTTGCTTTTTCATAATAGACTTTGTAATTCACTTCTGATTTTGTTAGGCGATAAAATGTTCCATCATCCTCAACAAAGCTCGTATCGATGGTTGGAAAACTTTCATCAATAAACACTTTAGGTTCAGAGAATGTATAGAAGTCTCTTGTGGTTGCATAATACATGACGTTGTACTGACCGGATGGTCTGCCATTTGGATAACTGCCATATGTTTCTGTGTCTTTCATTGATGATGCCCAAAATACGACGTATTCTCCTGTTTTTTCATTATAAAATGCTTCCGGTGCCCAGGTGTTTCCTCCTGTTTTTGGTGCCACCTCTACCATTCTTTGTTCGCTCCAATTAACAAGATCATCTGATTCCCAAATCATCATGCTATGACTTCCTGTAATTTGGGCTTGATCAAAGTTGGTGCTTTCTCCCATTTTCAAGTCAGTTGCCAGCATATAGAATTTATCGCCTTCTGGTGAACGAATAATGAATGGGTCGCGTAATCCCTTTTCTCCCATCGTCGACTGGATAACCGATTCACCATTATTTAACGCTCTCCACTTTAATGGATCTTCAGCAGTTGCAAATGAAATTTCTTCCCCGCCTTCATACTCACCGGTAAAATAGGAGAAGAAATATGCGTCATATTCTTTCTTTTCTGGCTTTTTGATAACGGTTAAATCGAATGTAACGGTCTTCGAAGCTTCGCCCTGAGAAACCGTTGCTGTTAAAGTAACCTTTGTATCTTCATTCGGACGTGTAACCTGGCCAAGCTTCGAGACAACGTCTCCTGCTTCAACCGAACCCTTAATAATTTCTGGGTGTGAGCTTTCCCAGCTAATACTTGAACCTTCTTCACCTGTAATAGGGAGATTGATATTCCCCTTCACTTTATCTTGATTATAGATTGTTAGACTAGCAGCATCTAAGTCTACTTTCTGCTGATCTGTATATTCCTTTATTACTGTAACCTTAAATGTTTTACTAGAGGTTAGTCCTTCATATGTTAGATTAGCAGTAAGTTCTACAATGGCATCTTTAGAATCCACTGCCGGACGGGTTACAGTACCGTCGTTTGCAATAACTTCTGGGTTACTCGAATTCCATGTAATGGCTACCCCGTTTTTTCCTGCTGTTGGAAGTGATAAATTGTCTGTTATATGATCGACACTCGTATTTTTTTCACCTAAATAGTCTGCAATAGTAAGAGAATCCTGTGCATCAATGATTAATAATCGATTAATTTGTTGGATTTTTTGTGCAGTTTCGTTGTATACATTTCCAACTTCTTGTTCTGTCAAAGCCTTTCCATAAACACGAAAATCTCCAACACTGCCCTTGAAGAAAGGATCATTTTTAAAGATGGATTTTCCAATAAATCCAGAGTATGCTGCAGCTGGATCAATGATCTCAGATAGCTTGATTCCCTTTGCTGATCCTGAAACTACCTTTTTACCATTCACGTATAGAGTGATGGTATCATCAGCTCCGGAGAAAACGACAGTAGCCACCTCCCAGGTTCTAGCGTTCATAGCTGCCGAACCTTTATGCAAGGATTCACTGCTCCATCCTGCTTTTGAAATCCCGGTTGCTGCTACATTACCGGAACCATGTCTTGGTGTAACAAAAAAGTATTTGTTTCCAAATTGAGCGTCATCGGATACCGTCCCTAACCCAAATGCCCAGCGGTTTGCTCCATCATTTTCCCAATTGATAAGAGTAGAGACCGTTATATCTTCTAATCCGCTTAATAAATCCGAACCATCAGCAGACTTTGGTATTTCGATATATCCGCTTTTTGAAGTTGATCCGCCGCCATTAAAAGTAACGAATCCAACCTCATCATTTTTCACGAGTTTACCGTTGTTTGGATTTTTAAAAATCCCATCAAATCCTTCACCTGAAACATTTTCAACAATGATTTGTTCCCCATCTTGTTTTGTTGTTTTCATATCATAATGAAGAATCAAGTCATCTGCTAGTGAGGGTGGTTCCTCTGCAAATGATTTTTGAGGAAGCACACTTGAAAAGGTATTAAACACCATCAGAACAATTAAAAAGATAGATAATTTTTTCATCTTTTTCATTTTAGTCTCCCTGGTAAAAAAATTTTCAACTCGTTATGTTTGAGTAATCGTCTGTTTTTTCCCTGCTCCTCTAAGCACACTTATACGTTGGAACAAAATAAAGACTAGGAGTAAAACACCGATGGCGATTTTCGTCCACCAAGAACTAAGAGTACCCTCGAAAACGATTAGTGTCTGAATAACTCCTAATATTAAGACACCCATTACACTTCCCGCTACGTACCCTGCACCTCCCGTTAAGAGGGTCCCACCAATTACAACGGCTGCGATGGCATCGAGTTCTAATCCATTAGCATGCAGACCATAACCCGAAAGCATATAAAAAGTAAATACTACCCCTGCAAGAGAAGAACAAAATCCACTGAGAGTATAAATTAAGATTTTTGTTTTCCCGACAGGAAGCCCCATTAACATCGCAGACTGCTCATTCCCGCCAATCGCATAAACATTACGGCCAAACTTTGTATAATGGGCGATAAAGATTGCGAAAATAACGACCAATAAAGCAATTAAGACACTAATGGAAACAAAATATTCTCCAATAAAAATCTTCGTATTAGCTGCAAATTGAAAAAACGTATTATCAATAGAAATCGTCTCTACACTGATAACAAAACTCAATCCTCTTGCTAAAAACATTCCAGCTAAGGTCACGATAAAAGGCTGCAAGTTGTAAAAATGGATGAGACAGCCCATGATGAAACCAAGGATTGGTCCGATTAATAACGCAATCGGGATGACAATCCAAGCTGATAGATTACTAGATTGAAGTAAGCTTGCTGTCACCATACTCGTTAAGGCAATGACCGAACCCACAGATAAATCAATTCCACCCGAAAGGATGACAAAGGTCATACCCACTGCCACAATCATCAAAAATGCATTATCAATAAACAGGTTGAGAAACACTTGCGGGGAAGCGAAACCGGTATAAGTGAAAGAACCGTACAAGTACATCAATAGAAATAAGCTCAGAGTAACCATCAATGGGTAAAACTTTTTATTCATCTTTAGTGAGATCATGATAGGTTCACTCCTTGTTCATTATTACTATCTTGTGAAATGTTGTTATAAGACTTTCGCTTCGTTTTCCCCAATACTTTTTCCCTAAAGGATGGTGACTGCAGCAAACATACGATAAGAACAACAATCGCTTTTACTAAAAGGTTTGTTTCTGGAGGAATCCCAATGGAATAAATGGTGGTAGTCAAACTTTGAATAATCAAAGCGCCAATTACTGTACCCATTAAATAAAATCTACCGCCCATCAAGGATGTTCCGCCAATTACAACAGCGAGGATTGCATCCAACTCATACCATAATCCCGCATTATTTCCATCGGCACTGGCGACGTTGGAACTTAATATTAAACCGCCAACACCTGCACAAAATCCAGAAAATAAATAGACCAATAGGATTATATTTTTTGAATTAATCCCTGCTAGACGGCTAGCCTCGGGATTCGTCCCGACCGATTGAATAAATAATCCGATTGCAGTCCTTTTTGTCATGAATAGGGTAAAGCAAAACACAGCTGCCACGATATACACCGAGAACGGGATAGCGAACAAGTAGCCTCCGCCGATAAAAGAATAAGGTTCATAATAAATCGTAGTGATTTGCCCATTTGTTATTAATTGAGCAATACCACGCCCTGCTACCATTAACACCAATGTCGCAACAATCGGTTGAATACCAAAACGGGATACTAATAAACCGTTCCAAAGACCTGCAGCCATCGATAAACCAATGGCAAAAGCAATCGCTATAAACAATGGAACCAAACTATCAGTCGAACCACTAGATCCCACCGTCATAGCTGCAATCGCACCGGACATCGCAATGACAGACCCTACTCCAAGGTCAATTCCTTTTGTTGCAATCACCAGTGTCATCCCTAGTGAAATAAGAATAAGCGGTGCCCCACGATTGAGGATATCAATGAGACTTCCCGTTAGATGACCATTTTTTACTTCTATTTGAAAAAAACCAGGGTCAAATAGTAGATTAATCGCTAGAATAATGAGAAGAATAAGTACCGGCCAAAATAATCTTGATTTGATCATATCATCTCACTCCCCCCGCGATTTCTTTCATAATATCCTGTTGTGAAATCTGGTTTGGATTATCAATCTCTGAAACCTTCTTATGGTCTCTTAAAACAGATATCCTTCTGCACGTCCGCAGTATTTCTTCCAATTCAGATGAAATAAATAAAATCGACATTCCCTTTTCACTTAGAGAAACCATTAATTTTTGAATTTCAGCTTTTGCTCCGATGTCAATGCCACGTGTTGGTTCATCAAGTATGAGTAAGTCTGGATTGGTAATCAGCCATCTAGCCAGAAGCACTTTCTGTTGGTTTCCTCCACTTAGGTTCTTAATTAATTGCTCGGGGTTTGGAGGATTAATATTTAACAATTTAATATACTCATCAACGATTTCTTCTTGTTTCCTTCTGGGAATATAGTTAAACCATCCCATTATTCCTTGAATAGCGACAATCATATTCTCGCGAATGGATAATTCAGCAATAATCCCTTCGGTTTTTCTATTTTCCGAGGAGAATGCAATTTTATTGGAAATCGCTTGCTTTGGGGAATTTAGCTGTACTGTTTTCCCTTTGATTTTTACTTCCCCAGTATCTGCCTTATCCGCACCAAATAACAGTCTCGCCATTTCCGATCTGCCTGAACCGAGTAAGCCTGCCAGACCCATTATTTCACCTTTTCTCAACTGTAAATCGAACGGTTCTATATGACCTTTTTTAAATAACTGAACGGCTTCCAAAAGGGGTTCCCCTTCTACATCTACTTTGTTCCTGGTTGCTTCTGATAATGAACTGATATCCGATAATTCTTTGCCGATCATTTTTGAGACTAATTCAAGCCTTGAGAGGTCTTCTGTTCTATACTCGCCAATCCACTCGCCATTACGAAGAACGGTTAGACGATCAGTTATTTCATATATTTGGTCAAGGAAATGGCTGATAAAAACGATCGATAATCCTTGCTGTTTAAGTTGTCTGATGACGGAAAACAGCTGTTTCACTTCATTCATATCCAGACTTGAAGTTGGTTCATCGAGAATCAGGACTTTTGCAGAAACATTTAATGCACGTACAATCGCTACCATTTGCTGAATCGCGACAGAGTAAAATGAGAGTGTCTTTGTGACATCAATTTTTAGATTAAGATTACTTAATAGTTCTTCCGCCCTTCGATTCATTTCTTTCCAATCAATTCTGCCTCTTTTCATGATTTCACGGCCAATAAAGATATTTTCGACAACTGATAGGTTTGGGCATAAGTTTACTTCT
>JAPSKD010000123.1 GCA_031177865.1 Bacillus sp. (in: firmicutes)
AACTTAGGAGACTATTTAGAGAATATTTCTAGAGTTGGTTATCAACTATATTTAGTCGATAGCCTTGGAAATGAAAATTTTTTTGGTGAACCTTTCAGAGATAAAAGTCTTCCGCATACAGCAAAAGAACATGTATTAAATGGTGGAATTTTTCACGGTATCCTTCACTACCCACGCGAAACATTTGTTACCGGCTTTTTTGCTAATGAACTTAAGAACACGATTGGTGTTCCATTAGAACATAACGGAAAAGAATATGCTCTTTTTATAAGACCAGACATAAAATTTCTTTTTAAGGAGATGCAGGTTCTGTTTGGATGGATCCTGCTATTGGCTATTTCTTTGACCATAGTGATGGTACTGATTAATACAAGATATCTAATAAAACCTATTACTACTCTAACGAAAGCAACAAAATCTCTAACAACTGGAAATTATAATGTTGAACTGGATAGTAATCGTGATGATGAGTTAGGGCAGCTTTCGCATAGTTTTTTACAAATGGCAAGAAAGTTAGAACAAATGGATGACATGAGAAAGGAATTTATCTCAAATATCTCTCATGATATCCAATCTCCTCTCTCTAATATAAATGGATACACGAACCTATTGGATCATGATTCACTAAGCAAAGAAGATAGGACTCAATACGTTACCATCATTAATGGTGAAATCAAAAGGCTTTCTTCATTAACAAAACAATTATTACTTCTTGCTTCGTTGGATCGAAATGAGGATGTAATGAATAAAAGTGTTTTCAACATTAGTGAGCAAATAAAGAGTTTAATCCGAAATTACCAATGGGCCATTAGTGAAAAAGGATTAATGCTTAGTTACTCCTTACCTGATATCGAAATTATGGGTGACCCCTCTTTACTTGCAACTGTTTGGGATAATCTTTTATCAAATGCTATTAAATATAATAAACATAGTGGCAGTATAGAGATTTCGATTGAAGAAAGAGGAAAGTCGGTCTTAGTGACTTTTGTTGACACAGGATCAGGGATGAGCGATACGGAAGTGGATAGGATATTTGAACGCTTTTATAGGGCAGATAAAGCCCGTACCCGAACGGTTGAAGGAACTGGCTTGGGTCTGTCGATTGTGGAAACCATTGTTGAACTGCATAGTGGACACATTACTGTAAAGAGTAAAGAAAAAGAAGGGTCAACTTTTATTATTGAATTACCTGTTAAATAGAAATTAAATTATTCCAAATCAAAGGGAAGCCAGAAAGTTCCCTGATAGTGAGGGAGATAGGATACCCTTGTCAAATAAACTATAGAAAAAATTGCCTTTCCTTAATTTTTACAATGATAGGATAGGCACTAAATTTCAAAATTTTAAGGTGCTGCTTGTTGTTTACTATTTGTTTTACGAGTAAATCACTTCTGTTAATTAACATAATAATATATGTAAAATTAATCTTCGAGTATTGGCTCCACCTACGCCAAATACCGTGATAGCCACACATGATATCCCCACTAATAATAGAATAATAAATCAATGTTAAGAACCTACTTTGTTGATGTTAAGGTTCTGTAAATCTATTGTTTACTTTTAAAATTAACAAGCCGAAACCATGCAAGTTTTTATTCATCTCTTGCATGGTTTCGGCTTTGTATATTGAAAAATACTTACCTTATTGAAAAGGTGACTACTTCTTTTTTTACATTTGAATGTGCTGCTCGGTTGATTCTGTCATTCTTTGTTTCTTCGACTTTTTAAAATACAATAATTCGTACACACATGGGATGACGATTAACGTCAAGAGGGTAGCGAGGGCCAGCCCGCCAATAACGACAACCGCCAAGCTTTGGGAAACCAAGCTTCCGGACTGAGGTTCCTTAAGCAAGAGTGGAATCATCGCACATATGGTTGCCACTGCGGTCATTAAAATCGGTCTCATTCTAGTAGCCGTCGCTTCGATAAGTGCTTCACGAATCGTCATAGTTTCTTCATTTTGTCTAACACGGTCAATCAGAACAATCGCATTTGTCACGACAATTCCAATCAGCATAAGTGCTCCAAGTAATGCGGTGATATCAACGGATATTCGGCTTATCAAGATTCCTAAAATCGCACCGATGGCTGCAAGCGGCAGGGAGGTTAAAATCGCGATTGGCGCTTTAATCGACTTAAACGTGATAACCATAATCAAGAACACAATTCCGATGGAAACAAGCATCGTTAAGAATAAGTCAGTAAAATCCTCCATTTGCTGGGCACTTGCTCCTCCTACGAGAACTTCTACATCCTCAGGAAGGTCCATTCCTTTATTTCCTTTTTGATCTCCGAATATTTCCAGGTTTATCTTAGTCGAGATTTCAGAGAGTTTAGCAGGATCGACGGATGCTGTGACCCGAAGGTAGGTTTCTCCATCTTTATGGAATTGGTTAGTTGAACTCTCAGTCTCTTTTAAAGTTGCAATCTCAGAAACGGGTACCATCCCGTTTTCGGTCATAATCGGAATGTTTTTCAAGTCAGCTTCCGTTTCTGTATTAAGTAAAGGTTCAAGAACAACAATGGTTTGTTTTTCATTTACTGTGATATTTCCAAGAGGTGTTTGATTTAGCATGACCCCAAGCTGCTGGGCAATCTGCTGTGTATTACCTTTTGCAGGATCGACGACTAGAGAGTAGACAGTTTTCTTTTCATCTTGATTCGTTGTAACTTCCTCAACACCGTCAATATCAGATACGGCTTCTTTAATACTGTTTGCTGTTTTTTCCAGCTGTTCGATATCCTCACCAACCACATCGATGGTAATATTGGTTGCTGAGCCACCCATCATAAACGAAGCAGTAGCAACTTCTAAAACAGCATCCTTATAGTCATTCTTTTTCTTTTCGATTTCTTTTAAAACCTTATCTGTATCGTCTTTATCTTTCAATAGAATACTAATGACCGCTTCGGTTGGCGAACCGATTTGGCCAAATTGAGCGGAATCAACTGAGGAACCGACTTGGTTAAATACGTATTCAACCTCATCCATTTCAGATATCGAATTTTCAAGCTCAATAGCCTTTTCTTTGACCGTTTCAAAAGGTGTTTCATTTGGGTATTTCAAGGTAGCTGACACAAAGTCGGCAGTAGAATTGTCAACGGCACCCTTTGGTACGGCAAAGTAAGCACCGATCGACCCGGCAAATATAAGGATTGAAACGGTAAAAATGATCCATTTATGATTTAAAGACCATTTGACCACTTTTGGAAAGCGTACCGCCGGTTTATGTTCTGGAAGTTTCGTATTTTTCAATAAACCAGCACTCATTAACGGTACCAATGTTAAGGCAACCAATAACGAGGCGAGCAGGGAATAGGTAACCGTTAAAGCAAATGGTAAAAGGAATTCTTGAAGTCCGCCGTTTAATAAACTCATCGGCAGGAACACCGCGACCGTTGTTAACGTGGAGGCTGTAATTGCAACACCAACTTGTTTCGTAGCGTCAATCACCATTTGAACAGAAAATTTCTCTGTTTGCATTTTACGGTAAATATTTTCAATGACTACGATACTGTCGTCCACAAGCCGCCCAACCGCAACGGCAACACCGCCGAGTGTTAAAATGTTTAACGTTACACCTGACCGTGACAGTAAGAACAAGGTAAAACATAGTGATAGCGGGATGGAAACAATCGTAATAAACGTTGTACGGATATTGCGTAAAAAGATCATAATGACAATCGTTGCAAATAAAGCGCCAAGAAGTACTTCTTTCATCATCGTTTGCACAGATGTTTCCACCATATCAGCTGAGGCTACATAGATGGTAGATTCTTGTGTATCGTATTTTTTGTTTATTTCCTTTGTTACTTTTTCGATTTCTTTACTTATGGTTACAGCATTCGAATTACTGTCCTTTGTAATACTAATACTTAAAGCTTCCTCTCCGTCGAATCGGTTAAGAAAATTGGATTGGTTTGTTTCTTCTATCGACGAGATATCCTCAAGCGTTACATTTGGTGCGACTGGCAGACTTTTTAGTTTTTCGAGACTTGATAAGTCGCCAATCACCTTAATATTGCTTGTTTTTCCGTCAATATTCTTTTCGCCGATTGCAAGGGCGCTGTTTTGACCTTGAAGAATTCCCAGCACACGCTGAAGGGATACCTGGTTTTGTGCTAACTTTTGATTATCGATACTTATTGAGATAACAGGATCAACCAATCCATAAGTTTGAACTTGGGCGACACCGTCAATATCTTTGTATAACGGTTCAATTTTTTCTTTTACCAATTCTAGGTTTTCAGTCGTGAGGCCATCTTTAAAGGTTACAGCGATGTTTGAGATGGGAATCATGGAGGTATTTAGCTGTGAAATGATTGGCTTTGATATGTAAGCAGGGAGTGCCACATTTGATAATGCCTCTTGAACATCTAATTTTGCTTGTTTCATGTCTGAGCCCGCTTCAAAGAATAAATCTACTTTTGAAAAGCCATCTCCTGTTGTGGAATAGATCGAATTTTTTCCTTTAATTCCGGTAACAGCGCGTTCAATCGGAGAAGTAACATCACTTTCCATTGTTTTTGAATCGGTTCCTTGCCCCATCGTAATAATGGTTACTTGTGGATTGTCTGCGGAAGGCAAGAATTCCATCGGTAATCTAAAATAACTAACGACCCCAATGATTAATACTAATATTGTCATCAATGAGACCGCGGCTTTATTTTGAAAAGCCCATTTCGTAATAATTGACATAGGTACATCTCCCTTTTGATATAGATAGAAAGTTCAAGTTGAATCGTAACACATATTTTAAAAACCAACCATTATTTACCATAAAATTTCAAGAGTTTTACAATTTCTTAATAAAATCTGTTAATAATTTGATATACCTCCTCTGTTTATGGTTCTATTTGACTATTTTCTAAATCCTGCTACCTAAATATCCCATATTTTTCTTATTTTGAGGAGACTGAATTTTTTCTACGACTTAAGTCTTATTGATTGGGAATGCTGACTTTTTGGGGGAAATAAATAAGATTTAGCAGAGGAACTTGGAAACCATCCTATTGATATTGAGATGCTTCAACATGCAAGGGGTGGTATCTCGTCAAAAACACTGCAGACTTTGTTTTTGGTTGACGTAATTGGGGAAACTAATCTACTGTAGAGACAAGAATCTAGGTGGAAAATGCATAATGCAGGAACGGAAGGAAGCCTGTTTGATTATGAGGCGGTATCACGTTTTGCAGATGCAGGCGCTGATGTCATACTATTTCCTTCACCAGGAACAGTACCTGGAGTTCGTGAAGAAACGCTTGCTAAAGCAATAGAAACCGTTGAAAATAAAGGGTCATTAATCCTTTCAGCAATTGGAACAAGCCAAGAAGGAGCAGATGAAGAAACAATCCGGACAATCGCTTTAAGCTCAAAAAGAGCAGGAGTCGATATTTTTCATATCGGAGATGCTGGATATTCAGGTATGGCATTACCTGAAAATATTCAAACACTTTCGATTACGGTCAGAGGTAAAAGACATACATATATAAGAATGGCAGCATCTGCCTTAAGATAAAAATTATTAATTTCCCTTTCGTTTATAGATGAAGGGGATTTTTTGCGGCGTTTGGAATAAGTGCTGTTCCTAATCTTTGAACAAATAAAAAAAATGTTCCCATAAAATTATAGTTGACTTATTCAACTGTAAAAATTAATATTACAGTATAGGTTCTGGGTTCAGCTTTCTCTAGAAAAAATTTCAATCTGAAAATAACATGTTTTAGAGCCTTTTAACTGTAATTTTTTTTGTTACATTTTAATAATGTTAAGCATAGGATAATGAGAAATGATAAAAAGGGAGTGTATATAGGTATGGTAACTCTATTTACAACACCAAGCTGTGGTTCTTGTCGAAAAGCAAAGGCGTGGTTTGAGGAACATCAGATAGTCTTTATTGAAAGAAACATATTATCTCATCCCCTTACGATTGATGAGATTAAATCGATTCTTCGCCTGACAGAAGAAGGTACGGACGAGATTATTTCAACAAACTCAAAAGTTTTTCAGGAATTGAATGTAGATATTGAAGCACTTCCACTTAATGAATTATATAAATTAGTCATGAACAACCCCAAAATGTTGCGCAGACCAATAATTCTAGATGAAAAACGATTACAGGTGGGATATAACGAGGAGGAAATAACTAGGTTTTTACCACGTAGGCTTCGTACATTTGTAACCATCGAATCTCAAACAGAAGCCAATTAATATGGAAACAATGGGGTGACTAAACAAAAATGATTGTTTATTATGTAACAAGCTAAAGCTGTTAAAAGTCTAAGAAGTTGCATCTTAATCAGTTGTCTAGTAAACTAATGCCATTAAGTAATTGACAAATAAATGGATGTTAAGCTTTGTTCAATCTGTAACGTTTATCATTACAGTATAATAAATGATATAATCGTTAATATTAGCGGCTTTAGAAAAATGATGAATGTATAGGAGGCAGGTCATGAACAGTGATTTTACACTTGCCATTCACAGTTTAACTCTACTTGCACTACAGCCAGACCGGATGTCAACCAGTGAATATATAGCAGAAAGTGCCGGTGTCCACCCAGTTCGTATTCGAAAAGTATTAAGTTTATTAAAAAAACATGGTTTTATTAAATCAAAAGAAGGAACAGGCGGCGGATTTATTTTTGCTTTAGATCTTAGTGAGATTAATCTCTGGGACATCTATAAGATTACCTCTGAAGGTGCACTTCAGCCTAAATGTCCTGAATCAAATGAACAGTGCATAGTGGGAGCAAATATGCAAAGAGTCTTGTTTACCATTTTTTTAGGTGCTGAAGATCATCTAGGTGAATATTTAAAGGACTATACCATTAAAGAAATTGTTGATCTTGTCAATCAAAATCAATAAAGGAAATTTTGAAGGGCTTTTGTGACAGATTTCTTTTTTGTTAAAATGTAATAAAATAATTTACAGTTAACAGAAAGCCATTCGTGAATAGAGCGATTTTTGAGTAGTACTATACTTTTCCAAGTAGGTGAAAAATTAATGGTAACTAATAATCATTCTTCCATGTTAGAAATAGGCGATTGGGTAAAGGGAAGTTTGTTGAGTGGGGAATTAATACTAGGTTATATTGAATCGTTGAGTAATATAGAAGGAGTAGCAAAGGTCACCATCGTCACAAGTGACAACAAAGACATCATTGGCAGAACAATAGCATTTTTAACCAACAAACTTAAACATCTACCTGCTGTCAACGTCACCAATAAGGAACAAATCCTCTTCCTAATTGACTTGGCGTTATCAACCGGGGATGAAGATTGGTTTAATGAGCTCTCATCCAAATTGCACTCAATCACTCAGCTTGCAAAGGAAGTTAATGCATAAAACATGATCGTTTGAGGAAAAAATGCATGTGTATGTGCCGTTTTGAGATAAAAAAATATGACGTATGTATAAGAAGTGGCAGGAGACCAGCCACTTCTTTTTTAGTCCGATGAATTGATTTTCGTCCATCGATATCACTTCCGATTATGGAGGTTCCAACTTCACTTGTGAGAAAAATATCAACGGCAAATGCAAAGGTAGGTTTATAAGGGGATAAATGAAATATCTATTGTAATGTATTCGCTACCATGGTATTATAAAAAATAAATTGTGAACAAATTGTGACATATAGCATTTATTATAAAATATGAGACTCTATTAATACGAAACAGCGACCCTGTTTATCGGTTAAGAGAGCTTACTCTCATATTGTAGGTACATATCATAACTGTTGGTACTTAACAGCGTTCCTGTCTAAGGCAAACCGTTATAAGGATTCTTTATGGATTCCGTTTTTTGGAATCTATGAAATGAATCTTTATGACGGTTTTTTTATGTTTTTCACGATTTGTTTAATGAAAATGTTTTCAATAGGGAGAGGTCTAAATGAAAAAGAGAAAAAACCGGTGGCTCATCGCTTTATCAGCGGTCGGAATTCATATTTCAATAGGTTCCGTCTATGCTTGGAGTAATTTTACAGCCCCGCTAAAAGAACTATTTGGCTGGTCAGATTCAGAAGTGGCACTAACCTTTAGTATTGCGATTTTATTTTTAGGCTTGTCTGCAGCTTTCCTGGGGCACTTTGTAGAGAAGCATGGTCCGAGAAAAGCGGGTTTACTTGCAGCAACATTCTTTGGTATAGGTATCATAGGTTCTGGTCTTGCTGTTAACTTAGGTTCAAAATCGTTATTATACTTTTTCTACGGAGCGCTTGGCGGCATTGGCTTAGGGGTAGGCTATATTGCTCCCGTTTCAACGCTGGTAAAATGGTTCCCAGATCGACGAGGATTAGCGACAGGACTCGCAATCATGGGCTTTGGGTTTGCAGCTGCAATCAGCAGCCCGATTATGAACATGCTTATCACTTCAGTAGGTGTTGCCAATACATTTTTCATCCTAGGAAGCTCTTATTTTGTCATTATGACTCTTTCTTCTCTTTATCTCGAAAAGCCGGAGGAAGGGTGGATGCCAGAAGGCTTTAAAGAAAAAATTCAAAGTGGAAAAGCGAAACCAACAACAGATTTATCACAGCTTATGGCGAATGAAGCTGTAAAAACTAGAAGGTTCTGGTACTTGTGGATGATGTTATTTATTAACATTACATGTGGGATCGCGATTTTAGCTGTTGCTAAGCCGCTTGCGATGGAAAGTATCGGAATTGATATGGCCGCGGCTGCAGCCCTAGTTGGAGCAATTGGAATTTTTAACGGTCTAGGTCGGATTGGCTGGGCAAGTCTTTCCGATATTATTGGCAGACCTACTACCTACACGACTTTCTTTGTTCTGCAGATGATCATCTTCTTTATCCTTCCAGATGTAACGATAAAATGGTTGTTCATTGGCTTATTAATTATCGTTTACACCTGTTACGGAGGCGGCTTTGCTGCAATACCGGCATTTATTGGTGACATTTTTGGTACAAAGCAGTTAGGAGCTATTCATGGCTACATCTTAACCGCATGGGCAGCTGCTGGACTCGTTGGACCATTATTTGCTGCATGGATTAAGGATACAACAGGAAGCTACTCCGGCAGCTTAACATTTTTCTCAGGATTATTCGTGGTCGCATTTATCATCTCCATACTGATTCGATTTGATATTAAGAAATTAAAGGAACAACAAGGTGTTCCTTCATCAGAAAAAAATCAAGCAAGTTAGTAATCTGGCTAATAATATTGTATACTTATCCCATCAAAACAACATTGGCACAGTGAATATAAGAAGTAAAAGTAAGTGAAATGAGATGAAATTAAAGTGAATAAATACGAAGCAGAATTTAGTAATATTGTTCGCGCGTATCGAAAACGTCATATGGGAAAAGGCCCAAGTCAAGTGAGAACAACCTTTTGTAAGTGCTGGGCAATTTGTGAATTAGAAGGAAATTTATCACCGATTGAGAAATTTATTGCAACAGCAGATGATGGAAAACAAATGCTCCGTGCTGCTCGTACAGAAATGGTTAAAGAGATTTATAAGAAATACCATCCTACTGAAATGGAGGAACTGTTAGGTGCTAACTTCCTTCATGTATTTGTCGATATTGATATTGAAGAGGACAGAGGGATGTCGATTTTCGTTTTTGATCAAGATATTGAACAAAAGTTTATAGAATGATAACAAATAGTTCTACCCAACAACATCTTGTTGGCACTTGGCAGCGAACCTGTTAAAGACTAACCACCTCGGAGAATTCATCTATGTAGTAGATGCGCTTCCTGGTGGTTTTTTATTGGTTTCGAGAACTGGGAACTCTAGAGGAGGAAAAATAAAATGGGAAAAACATTACATCCAGGACCACAAAAAAAAGCAAAAATGCCTGCTCCTGAACATTGGGTAAGTCCAATCCCGTTCGGACTAGGAAAAATTAAGCCAAAGCATATTCGTGATACGATGAAAATCGCTTGGGATAATCGAGATAATATAGGCTATGCAACAAACATTATTACGAAAGGTGTTTGTGACGGCTGCGCACTGGGTGTATCTGGTTTATATGATCAGACATTGGAAGGACCACATGTTTGTACTACACGTATGAATGTACTAAGGCTCAATACAATGCCGGCAATTAAGCCTGAAATTCTTCATGCCGATATCGATGAATTAAGAAAGTATGATAGCACGGAGCTTCGAAAGCTCGGTCGCATTCCCTATCCGATGATTCGCAGAAAAGGAGAACGAAAATTCTCTCGGATTGCTTGGGATGAGGCAATGGATTTAATCGCAGACAAAATGAAAAAGTTGAATCCAAAGCAATATTCATTTTACTTAACTGCTCGTGGAATTACCAATGAAAGTTATTATGTGGCCGCAAAAGTAGCCCGTTTTCTTGGGACAAACCACATTGATAACGCTTCTAGAATTTGTCACGCTCCAAGTAAGACAGCATTAAAACGCTCGATTGGAGTAGGGGCTTCGACATCCAATTACTTGGATTGGATCGGAACCGATGTCCTATTGTTTTGGGGAAGTGTTGCTTCAAACGCTTCACCTGTATCCTCAAAATACATGCTGGAAGCGAAGAAAAAAGGCACGAAAATCATCGTTGTAAACCCATACCGTGAGCCGGCAATGGATAAATATTGGATTCCCTCCAATCCTGAGTCCGCCTTATTCGGAACGAAAATTGCCGATGATTTCTACCAAGTCAATATTGGCGGAGATATTGCCTTTATGCATGGAATTATGAAGCATTGGTTTAAGATGGAAGAAAAAGCATTTGGTTCAGCGATCAACCATGAGTTTGTTCAAGAACATGTGAACGGATATGAAGAACTAAAGAACAAAGTCCAGGAGCAAGGCTGGGACAAAATTATTGAATCTTCTGGTGTATCAAAAGAACGGATTATTGAATTAGCTGAAGTTTTAGCAAACAGTAAAAACGCTGTGTATGCGTGGGCGCTAGGACTAACGATGCACTCCTTTGCAACAGACAACATCTCGCAAGTGGCAAATCTGGCACTGCTTCGCGGTCACCTTGGACGTAAACACGCTGGCCTTATGCCATTCCGTGGGCACTCCAGTGTTCAGGGAAGCGGTGAAATGGGAGCAGATCCATTCGTACTGCCTGGCGGCGGCTGGGACGCGAAGAATGTGGAAAGAATGGAGCAAATTTGGGGATTTGAGCTTCCAAAATGGCAGGGCGATATCGTTGGGGTGACCTTGGAAAACATTGTGCTTCAAGAAGACCATGAACGGAAAGTGAAGCTTTATTACTTATCTGGCGGTAACTTTTTAGAAACGATGCCGGATCCTTATTTCATTGAATATGCCTTATCAGAGCTTGAAGTTCGTGTGCATCAAGATATTATTCTAAATACCTCCACATTAGTGGATGCAAAAGAAGCGGTCATCGTACTGCCAGCGAAAACGCGTTATGAGCAAGAGGATGGCGGGACGAGTACATCAACAGAACGGATGGTTTACTTTTCACCTGAAATTCCAGGTAACAAAAACAAAATTGAAGAAGCACGTGCTGAATGGAAGATCTACATCGACCTTGCAAAGCGGGTAAAACCTGACACAGCCCACTTGGTTGATTTTGCCGATGGTTTTGAGATTCGAGAAGAGATTGCGAAAGCAAATCCGGATTACGACGGCATCCAGCACTTGAAAAAGCAAGGGGACGTATTCCAGTGGGGTGGAGCTTGGCTATGTGAAGATGGTATTTGTCCAACCCCTGATGGTAGAGGAAGCTTAATTCCAGTAGATATTCCAGATTTAAATAAAAAGCCAGAACAGTTCATCGTCACCTCCCGTCGAGGCAAACAGTTCAACTCGATGGTATATAAAGAGGTTGACCCTTTAAACGGTGCAGGTCGCTATGACGTATTAATGAGTCCTGTTGATGGGCAAAAATTAAGTATCGCTGAGGGAGAAGGGATCGTTGTATACAATGGTTTTGGTGTCTTCCAAGGTACGGCAAAGTTCGTTGATATTGCTCCTGGGAATATCGAAGTACACTTCCCAGAAGGAAACTTCTTGCTCCCGCGTGGCAGGTACGAGAAATTTGCAGGAATCCCAGATTACAACATTACCGTAAATGTTGAAAAAGCAGAGCGGTATAATGCTCGGAAGGATACCCAATATGTAGAAAAACCAATTGCAGATCTTGAAACAGAGGTTAGTTAATAGGGATAAACGAGGAAAAGGGGCGACATCTTTGTTAAAGGAGATTACAACTTCTCAAAACATTGTCAGATATAATGGACAAAGCTTTTTCGAAGAAGAGGATGAGATTGCTGTTGAAACAGCCTTAACGATTATTTTAGATGGTGACGAGTTTGCCACCATGGTTTGTACTCCTTCTGAACTGCAGGAATTGGTAGTCGGTTTTCTAGCATCCGAGGGTGTGATACGCTTTTATCAAGACATCAAATCTCTCCTCATAGATGAAGAAAAGGGATTCGCATATGTTGAACTTGTGAATAAACACAATATTCAAAAGGATTTGCACTCCAAGCGTTTTATTGGTTCCTGCTGCGGAAAAGGGCGACAATTTTACTTTCATAATGACATGAAAACCGCAAAGACGGTGATGACGAAATTGACCGTTACACCGGAACAATGCCGTGATCTGATGAAGAAGATGCAGGAAAGCTCCTCTCATTTTCAACTAACAGGCGGTGTTCATAATGCGGCATTATGCACCAGTGACGGAATCGTTATCTCAAGAACTGATATCGGCCGCCATAATGCCCTAGATAAACTATTTGGTTATTGTATTATGAATCGTATTCCATTAAAGGATAAAATTATTGCCTTTAGTGGTCGAATTTCATCAGAGGTGTTACTAAAGGCTGCTAAGATCGGTGTCGGAATTATCCTGTCCAAATCAGCTCCTACTAACCTAGCCTTAAATCTAGCAGAGGAACTTGGAATTACAGCTGTCGGGTTTATACGAGGGAATGGATTCAATGTTTACACCCATCAGCAACGGATACAAGGAATTGAATATGATCGTTCATCTGAGGTGTTATAAGTAGATTTCCGTATTATGAGTGTTGGTTAATAGGTACAATAAATATGATAGAAGAGTTACTTATCTACAAGTAATAATATTTGTAATGCTCTAAAGTTATTTTTAAATAATAAAGAACAAGCTCCAAACTCAGGAAAGTGGGTTTAGAGCTTTTTTCATATTCAAGATATTACGTAATCTTATTACTTATTTGTTTACGAAGGATGTACAGTGGACCAGCTTTAGCATCTG
>JAPSKD010000124.1 GCA_031177865.1 Bacillus sp. (in: firmicutes)
CGTGAGATTACTACCAACAACAACACCATTCCAATTTATGAAAACGAAGAACTATTGGGTGCAGTTGAAATAGCCAATGACGTGACAAAGCTGGAACGTTTAATAAAAGGGAATATCACACGGAAAGGAAGCACTAGATACACTTTTGAGAGTATCACAGGAAACAGTATAGTGATGAAGGATGTCATTGAAGGTGCCAAGCGTGCCGCACGGACCTCTTCATATGTCTTAATTGTGGGAGAAACAGGGACTGGAAAAGAGTTATTTGCCCAGAGTATTCATAATGCCAGCAGTCGGTTTTCTGGCCCCTTTATCTCACAAAACTGTGCGGCTTTGCCTGATAACTTAATAGAAAGTCTTCTATTCGGAACAAAGCGCGGTGCATTTACCGGAGCAATCGACCAGCCAGGATTATTTGAACAGGCAAATGGCGGAACGTTGTTACTTGATGAGATTAATTCTCTTAATCTAAATCTTCAGGCTAAGCTGCTTCGTGCGCTTCAAGAAAAAACGATCCGCCGGGTTGGGGATACAAAGGATACCCCTGTTGATGTTCGTGTAATCGCAAATATTAACGAGGATCCTATCGACGCGGTAACCAATAATCATATGCGCAAAGACTTGTATTATCGTCTCGGAGTCGTTACTGTTTTCATTCCGCCTTTAAGAGAGCGTAAAGAGGATATCCCTCTCTTGGCCCAGCTATTTATTAAGAAGTACAACGATCACTTTCAAATGAACGTAAAAGGTTTATCAGAAGAGGTTCAAGCTTCGTTTTTAGAGTATGATTGGCATGGAAATGTTCGTGAACTAGAACACCTGATTGAAGCCGCTATGAACATTATGATGGATGATGAAGAAATCATTGGCTACTCGCATCTCCCTTATCAATATCGAAGTAAATTGCATGTAAAAGAAAGAAACACTCCTTCTGTCTCCGTTGATATGTTTTTGAAAGAAGGGACAGATATTAAAGCTTCACTAAAGGAACAAATGGAATACTTTGAAAAGTCCTATATTGAACATGTCTGGAAAAATAATGATTACAACATTTCAAGAACTGCTGATGTACTAGGATTAAGCCGGCAAAGTCTTCAGTATCGAATGAAAAAATTAAATATTAAACACGAGTAACAAGAACTAGTAAAATTGTCCGGAATTTTTCACAATATTTGCAGGAATTTGTCGAGAAATAAAGGAATATATACATAGACCCAAAAAAGGAGGAGAATTAATGAAAAAGTTTTTAACATTACTATGTACGAGCTTAATAGTTTTTTTAATGTTTGTAGGTCCAGACGATTCAGTTAAAGCTGCAAAACCTGGTGATCATGACAACTGCGGTTGTGAAGAGCATGGTATCTTTCACCTTTATGGAGCAGAAAGGAACAAAATTGTTGCGGACCTATTAAGTAGTGATCAATTTAAAGCAAAAAAATTAGAATTGTTAGATGATGGATATAAGTATACTGGAGCAAAAGATATCGTAGTTGTTGAAAATAGATTTGCGCCAGGTCATCCAAAGGGTGTTACTGTCCCTTTTATTAATGAGGATGGAGTTTTAAAAGTGGCACTTTTCATTGAAGGTAATTTTGTGGTTGTAACAGATCCTGGGACTGAATAACAATGTTTAAACAATATGAAGGTGTAAAAGCCCTCGCTTTTACACCTTTTTGTAAATTACTCTTCTTCCTCATCCATAATCTCATCAAAAGCAGCAGAAACTTTATCAAATTCCTCATCGCTTTCGATTGCTGTTAAATCTCCATTCTCATCAACTTTTAAGAAGAAAATGTCAATGTCATCTTCCGTTTCTTCTTTAATATCTTCTACGAATCCTACCGCCACATAATTGGTGCCTTCTAGATTGATGGATGCTAGTACCTCTACTTCCTGTTCTTGCTCTGTTTCGTCACTGATTGTAAAAACTTCGCCTACTTCAATATTAGCCATGTTGTATTCTCCCTCTCATTTAGAATTAGCATTTCATTCCATAAGTATCTCTTAAACAGCTGGAAATAATGCTTAAAAATAACTTATTTTTGCTCGATAATATTAATAAATTCTCGCATATAATCGGGTAAATCCGGCGGGCGTCTGCTTGAGACTAAATGTCCGTCGACTACAACCGGTTCATCATACCAAGTTGCACCTGCATTTTCCATATCATCCTTAATCCCAGGAGTACTTGTTACCTTTTTACCCTGCAAAATTTTTGCAGAAATTAAAACCCAGCCAGCATGGCAGATTTGTCCAATAGGCTTTTTGTTTTCTTCGAAATGTTGAAGTAGTGAAAGGACTTCAGGAAAGCGGCGAATCTTATCAGGCGCCCAGCCTCCTGGCACCAAAATGGCATCGTAATCCTCCCCTTTAATATCACGATAGGAGTAATCCGATTTAGCTGGAACACCATATTTACCTATGTACTCTTCCTCAGCCTTCTCACCCGCTAAATGAACTACAGCCCCTTCTTCTCTTAGTCTTAAAATGGGATACCACAATTCAAGATCTTCAAAATCATGATGAACAAGACTAACAATTTTCTTACCTTTTAGACGCATAATACTTCCCTCCTCCTTGTTTATTATGACATATAAAATACAAACCACAAAAAAAACACCACGATTATTTCTAATAACGGGTTCGGTTTAAGAGTACAAAACATTAAATAAAAAGCCATTTAGCAGTTCAATTCGCATAAGAATTGGACTGCTTCTTTTTGTTTATTTAACAAGGTTTATCGATTGAAATGAGGTGAAATAGCATGAGAATTAGCACTTGATTAGCAAGTTGACAAAAGTTATTGTCACCTTACGAATTCAAATGTTAAAACACTTATCAATTCCTATGTTAAAATTCATATTTCCATCTCGTAATAACGGAAGATTGAATGGATATTTATGTTAAAATTAAGAAGACCGTTCTTAAACGGGGCAGGTTAGCAATAAGGAAATTATTTTTAAAAAATATTACATTACTTTACAATATGGATAATGTACAAATTTTCAGGAGGTTGTCATGGTTCCACAAAGAGTAAGCTTAATTACAATAGGTGCAATAAAATTACCAGTGCTTAGGGCTTTTTATAAACAATTGGGTTGGAAAGAGACGGATATAAGCTCTGATAACTATGCTGTTTTTAAGACAGCAGGTGTCCTTCTTTCATTATTTCCAATTGAAGAACTAGCTAAAGAAGCTCAAATAGAAATCTCTAAGTCAATCGATTATTTTCGAGCAGGTGTAACTCTTGCTATTAATGTTGACAAGCGAGAAGAAGTAGATTTAACTATCGAAACCATTCGAAATGCAGGAGCAAAAATTCTTCGAGAGCCAAGTGATGCTTTTTGGGGAGGAAGGATAGCATATTTTTCAGACCCAGAAAATAATCTTTGGGAAATTGCTTGGAACCCTACTGCAATTTTTGATGAACGTGGAGCAATGATATCATTTTAGCTAAAAAGTAATTCAATCTTGTTGAACTAAGTAGCATTTAGTTAAATAAGCCGATAAAAAAACGCTTAGAGCATAAAAAGCTCTGAGCGTTTTTCTGTACCAATAATCGTGTTAATTAGCCTGTTAATTCGGGTGACAATTCTATTGCGATTTCAGCGGATAATTGCAATTTTGTACCTCAAAACGGAACCCGTTATATTTCTAATCAGTGGTGTTTACGTCAACACTTCCCGTAGAAGTATTCCCAGCGTAATCCCTATGAACATCGATGTCAACGTACCCAATAGAAAATACTCTGCCCAGTTCCGGTCATCCATTTGTTTGAACCGCGCAATGGACTTTGCAGCAACGATAAATCCAATTGCTGGATAAGCACTGTAAAAGGTTAACACTAAAACTAGTAATCTCTCAATATAGCCAATTAATTTTCCCCGTGAAAGATCATGTTTGCTAAAAATCGTATAGTTATATTCCTCTGTCAACGCTCTATTACCCGTATGATTCTTTGCATACTGAGCCTCTAGCCGTTCATTCTTAAATGTATATTTTCCTTCAAAGGTTAAAAGCTGATTAGGCAGTGAGCCTAAAAGGATTTTTATCATATGACCACTTACAGTAGTGGCAAGAATAATAACAATTATGATGAGTAAAACCGAGTTTATAGTGCCCAATTCGTTCTCGTTCTGAAAAAACTCATGTATTCCAGCAAGGTTAACACCAAAAAAAATCTGTCCAGCAAGCAGAATCAGTCCAACATGTATCAGCTGATCAATAAGAAAGAAACTAGCTCTTTTTAGGTTTTCTTCATTATTTATTTTTATAGTATCAAGGAGCCTAATTTTAAGGATGTCGATAAAAAAATGGCTGCTCACAATAAAGAGCAATGGAAAAATGAGACTCGTATAACCACTCATTTCTTTAAATGAAAAAAGGTAAAAACCAGTCAGCACAAGTAGATTTACAAAAAAATGATGGCCGATATGCTTCTTAATATTTTTCATCTTATCGACAACCATTTCATCGGTCTGTAAATAAAAATCAGCTATGAGATGGGCGAGAATGAGGGATAATAATAGCATAGAAACTCCTCTCTATCGGGTTAATGCCTAAATTGATTTATTTTCAAATGATTTCTAATTGATTCCATTAATGATACACTTTTTGATTTTTCCTGCTTATCGCTATATGATTTTTCCTGCAGTGAATCTAGAATGGTGACCAATTCGGAAAAAACCTTGATGACTTCTTCAGATTTTCCTTTTTTATAATGACTGGAGATTGTCGGTGCTGTTTTTTCAAGCAGTTTCGCTACTGCTTTTTGCTGCTGTAAAATCAGATAATAAGTAAATACCCGTTCCTGAATAGGAGTTTGCTCTTTCAACATGGTCATCTGAACACGTAATAATGAATTGATTAAAACCTCAAACTCATTCCGAAACTGGTTATATGGATAGAGTGAAGTATTTTGATAAAATTGGTCAAGTTCAAATTTAAATAGCGGTCTGACTTGCTCTTGTTTTAATAAGTCATTCGCATATCTTGCCTGCTTGATTAACGGGTGGATCCACTTCTCAATATCAACTTCTTCTAACTCTTTATCACTATCACCAAAGGACAAACCAAAATAAGGAGTATGGTCACGATACTTCCAAACCCTGCTGATAAAAAAAGCGATAATATAGGCAGTAGAATAGCCATAACCAGCAAAAATAATTTCATCGCCCGCACGATGTTTTACCTTACAATGACCAAAATCCTTCGTCCACACATTAATCCAGTTGACCAGTTCATCTAAGTAGTTCGTCAATTCTTCTCCCATTTCGGCGGATGAAGAGTTACTTACATCTAGTATAAAAATTGAGATAGGATGATTCATGACTTACTCCTTTTAAAAAAATTAGATTATATAGTCTAATTTTAATAAATGTAGAGTAAATAGTCAAACTTTCACCCAATTTGATGAAAATGCAAACATCCTCCTAAATGACCGTAAAACTCCGCCATTCTAGTGGTAGCAGTTCTTGATACTGCCTTTGTAAAAATCGGTCGTCTACCAGCACAATGGTCCCATGGTCCTCTTCCGAGCGGATTAACCTTCCACCCGCCTGTAATACCTTGTTCATTCCAGGAAAAACGTAGGCATAATCGTAACCGCTTTTTTCCTTTTGATTAAAATGATCCTTTATAAGATTACGTTCATAACAAAGCTGCGGCAGACCTACACCTATCACCACCACACCATTTAACCGGTCACCCTTTAAATCGACACCTTCTGAAAAAACTCCGCCAAGTACGGCGAATCCAATCAATGTCTCTGTTTGATTGGGTTTGAATTCCTCTAAAAATGCTTCTCTTTCCTCCTCAGACATTCCCTCAGCTTGAAGTAAGGTATTGATTCCCGGGCATTCTATTATGAACTGTTCATATACCGCAAGTAAATATTGATAGGACGGGAAAAAGACTAAATAATTACCTGGACGGTTTTGGACTAAGGAATGGATCATGGATGCTATCGGCTCTTTTGTTCTCTCTCGGTCACGATATCTAGTCGAGAGGGGCTTGATAAAAATATCTGTCTGTTCTTCTTTAAATGGCGAAGGTATCGATAGTGAATAATCGTCTACTTGCCCGCCTAGTATATCCTGATAATAAGATAACGGCGATAGCGTGGCAGAAAAAAAGACTTTCGAACGATAGTTTTTCCCCATCTTCTGCAGCAATTTGGATGGATCAATGCAGAACAATTTTAGTGTTACATCGTTTTTATTTTTCTCTCCATAAATGACAAAGTGGTCATCAAGTAATTCAACAATCTTCAAAAAGGAATTGACTTGAAAGTACAGCTCTAGAAGGGTTGGAGCGTTTTCGTTTTGTAGAAAAAGTTCAGCACTTTCTAAAAAATGGGTTAATAACTCAACCAATTCTTCATCCAGCTGCTCTAATGTAAATTCACTCTGATCTCCATGATATTTTTTCAATGAAATAAACCAAGCATTTATTTTAGAAGCACTATCATAAATGACTTTATTGACAGTTTTAAATTCCTTTTTCAATTGGAGAAATGAA
Source organism: Bacillus sp. (in: firmicutes) (assembly GCA_031177865.1). Taxonomy (GTDB): domain Bacteria; phylum Bacillota; class Bacilli; order Bacillales; family Cytobacillaceae; genus Neobacillus. Next base: position 6,520 of record JAPSKD010000124.1, read on the forward strand.
TCTTTGTTTAAGGAGGCAGAGAACATTTCTCTCCCGCGATCAACCAGATTATGAGCTTCATCAACCAATAAAAGTGTGGATTTCTTCTGCTCCTCAAACAATCGTTTTAACGATACGCGAGGGTCAAAAATATAATTATAATCACAAATGACAACGTCCACTGCATAAGCGAGGTCAATAGAGAATTCAAAAGGACAAATGGTATGTTTGCGTGCGTACTTTTCAATTACCTCACGATTCATATCGGTTTCATTGGACATGATATCTAAAATAGCTTCATTTCTTCGATCATAATAGCCATCAGCAAACTCACAATAGTCCTTCTGACATTTCGTTTCATCCTTAAAACAAACCTTGTCCTTAGCCGTAATCGTAACGGATTTCATACATAGCCCGCAGCATCGCATACGTTCTGCAGCCTCTTCTGCCGTTGTCCGGGTAATGGTTTTCGCGGTAAGATAAAAAATACGATTTAGATAACCTTCACCCATAGCTTTAACTGCCGGGAATAAGGTAGAAATCGTTTTGCCAATCCCAGTTGGGGCTTTTACAAACAAACTCTTTTCTTCTGCTATCGTTTTATAAACACCGCCAGCTAATTTCCTTTGTCCAACACGGTAAAATTCAAACGGGAAAACAAGTTGTTTACTACTTTCATTCCGGGCCTTCCGGTGATCATGAAGTAATTTAGCATAAGGATAATAGCTCTCTACTACCTCATGAACAAATATCTCTAAATCCTCAAATGTAAAACACTGTTTAAAATATTTTTTCTTATCACTTTCAACCTGTACATAGGTAAGCTGAACGAAGATTTCCTGTAACTGATGATCCTTGGCATATATATAAGCGTACATCTTTGCTTGTGCCCAATGAGCAGGAAGACCCTCTTGTCCAAGGTGTTCCAACGGCTGAGAGGTGGATTTAATCTCATCTATGATTACCTCTCCATCGCGGAATAATAAACCATCGCATCTACCATCAATTGTAAATACGAGGTCTTTACAAGACAGGTCAACCCGAAGATAAACTTCCTTTTGATCTGATTCCTGATATGTATGTTGGATTTTTTGGTGAATTCTTGTTCCATCTAATAGTGTGCTCTGTGACCGAAAACGCGAGTCAATACTGCCACTGCTATAAACATGTTCCACAAGCGTTCTAACGGCTATTTGAATGGAATTTGCCAAAAATATCACCTTCTCCAAAAATAAGAATATATGTTTGTATTTTATTATAACAGAAACACACATCATTTGGGACACTCTCGCATAATCAATAATCAATAATCAATAAAAAAATAGAGAACAAGAAGATACCTTGTTCTCTATTACTTATTATGAACGAATTTGACCGGTACCCTGCACAATTGCCTTTGTAGTAGTAATCGCTTTTAGCCCCATTGGACCGCGTGCATGCAGTTTTTGTGTACTTATTCCAATTTCAGCTCCATAGCCAAATTGTTCCCCATCAGTAAAGCGGGTGGAGGCATTGTGATATACGACGGCTGCATCGACAGCCTGGAAGAATAACCGTACATTTTCCTCGTTTTCACTGATGATCGCTTCCGAATGCTTTGTACCGTACTCGTCAATATGGTGTATGGCTTCCTTCACATTCTTAACCAATTTCACGGCTAAAATCGGTGCTAAAAATTCGTTCTGCCAGTCCTCTTCAACCGCTATTTTTACAAATGGATATTGAGCAGCAAGCTCTTCATCCCCTCTAAGCTCCACTCCTTTTTCCTGTAAGGAATGCACCATCTCTGAGATATATGGCCAATTCTGATGAAGGAGCAGGGTTTCAGCGGCGTTGCATACAGAAGGACGGTGCAATTTTGCATTAATCGTAATATTAACTGCCATTTGTTTTTGTGCAGTTTCATCAATAAATACATGACAATTCCCAACTCCCGTTTCAAGCACAGGTACGGTCGCATTTTGGATAACAGATTGAATTAAACCTGCACCGCCTCGGGGAATCAGTACATCAAGATATTGATTTAGTCTAAACATTTGCGAAGCGGTTTCCCTGCTCGTATCCTCAAGAAGCTGCACTGCATCTGCCGGTATTTTACTATCGGCAAGAGCCTCACGCATCACTTTAACTAGCGCTTTATTGGAATGAAGAGCAGAAGTGCTTCCTCGTAACAGGACGGCATTTCCCGCTTTTAAGCAAAGGCTTCCTGCATCCACCGTTACATTCGGACGCGCTTCATACACCATTCCGATGACACCGAGCGGAACACGAACGGTATGAATCTGTAAACCATTAGGCCGCTCCCAAGCTTCAATCGTTTCGCCAATTGGATCTTGGAGTTCAATCAACTGACGAATCCCTTCCACTATTTGTTCAATTCTTTCTTCGGTAAGCAATAACCGATCCAACAAAGAAGGAGAAAATCCATTTTCCTTTCCTGCTTGAATATCTTTGGCATTTTCAGTAAGGATCAATTCCTTCTCTGTCAGTAATCGGTCAGCCATTTTTGCTAAGGCTTCATTTTTCTCTTCAGTAGATAGAATAGAAAGAGTCTTTGAGGCTAATCTTAGTTTTTTTGCTTTTTCTAGTAATTCACTCATTACAACATTCACTCCTCTGGCAGAGAGACCCAGTTATTTCGATGAATCACTTCTGCACGTTTATTGATTGAAAAATTTTTCGTTTTCTCACCAGGTAAGCCTTTGACCATTTGTAGATTTTTTGCAGAATAATAGATTTGTCCTTTACCAATCAATTCACCTCTTTGATTGTGAACCTCGACAACATCCATCGCATTAAAATCACCAATAACATTTGTAACACCAACAGGCAGCAAACTTTTCCCATTTGTAACAATTGCCTCTTCTGCTCCGTCATCAATCTCCACAATGCCAGCAGTATGAGAATGAAAAGCAATCCATTGCTTTTTCTTTTGCATTTGTGTCTGGAATGAGCCTCCAATATAAGTTCCGTCGCCGTTACCCTCTAAAATCGTTAACAGTTTTTCCTTCCCCTGACCTTTGCCGACAAAGACACTAACCCCGAAGGAAAGAGCCTTTTTCGCCGCCAGCAGCTTCGATTTCATTCCGCCTGTTCCAACGGAAGAACCACTTCCTCCTGCTGCTTCAAGCAGTTCATCGTTAACCCTCGGAATGAAGTCATATTTTTTCGCATCCTTAACCACTTTTGGATTACCATTATATAAGCCATTTACATCCGTTAAGATGATTAATGCATTCGCATGTAAAAACCCGCTTACGAGCGCAGACAGCATATCATTATCACCAAAGGTTAATTCCTCAATCGAAACAGAATCGTTTTCATTAATAATCGGTATAACACCCCTTTGAAGCAACTCCGATATGGTATTGTATAGGTTATGAAACCGCTCAAGGCTGTAAAAATCTTCTCTAGTTAATAGAATTTGGGCTGGGACAATACCAAACTCTTTAAATTGCAAATGATAATGCTGCATTAATAATCCTTGGCCAACTGCTGCTGCAGCCTGCTTTCCTGCTACGCTTTTTGGCCGTGTCGGATACCCTAACGCCCCAAAGCCTGCTGCTACTGCACCGGATGAGATCAGTATGACATCGTGGCCTTGTTCTTTTATGCAGGCCAGTGCTTTAACATGGTCACGGATTTTCTCTTCAGATATCGTACCTGAAGCTGTAGTTAACGAACTGCTTCCTATTTTTACTACTACAAGTTGTTTCTTCATCCTACTCTTACCCCTCTAAAAAAAATAAAAAAAACGACTCTTCTGTCCTTATAAAAAGGACGGAAGAATCGTTTCCGCGGTACCACCTTCATTGATGCTCAAAAAAGCATCCACTTTGACTCCGTAACGAGGGAAAACGGCTTATGTTTTCATAAGCGGTGTGAAAAGGGCAGGTTCAATCTCTTTCCCGTGAGAAACCTTACAGCCTTTGGGTTTCACTCTCTATCACGTTCCCAAGTTTACTAATCCCATACCATTAACAATTTGTAATTGTATTTGATTATCCATAGAAATGGAGGAATTGTCAAGTTTGTTTTTAGAAAATTTAAATATTACTTCCTGATAATACTGATTAACTTTGTCTCTATGTTTATTCGTCATTCGTTAGTAGCTGTCCAATCAAATAATCGCATACCTTTTCTGAATTTAATCTAGCTGCGATATAGGGAGGCTGTAACCCTTTCCCTCTTCCTAATGGAAATCCGAGCCAAAGAATATGTCGGTCCATAAGGATAAACGGGAAGGTGTATCCATCCTCCTGCCAGGAGTTTGGCTGTAATTCTGGCCAGGACTTCTCAGAAATAACGGTGAGTGCCGCCAATGGGTTTCGATTAACTAAAACATTTATCCACGACTCAGGTAAAACAATATTTGCTGGCAAGGAAATCACGATTGAAGACCGGGCATTTTCTATGTCCTTAAGCACCTTATCTAATTTTAGTGCATGAATCCACTTTAAATTAGGGTGCTGATTTTTAATCCATGTGCCAATATCCTTTGTTCTAACACTTTGTTGATGTTTTTCTTGATGTTCAACAAGTTGTCTAATCGTTTTCCTATTGTAGACATGCTTGCGAATAAAAGCAATATTACAGACATGAATAAATTTTCCCTTAGTTCTTGTAATGGCTACATTAATGAGTCGTTCACTATCTTTTCCAGTTAATAGCATTCCCGCCCGTTCCTGTGGATTGGAATCAACCGTATCAAAGATCATTACATCTCTTTCACTGCCTTGAAAGCGGTGAACGGTAGCAGAAACGATATCTGCTATTAACCGTTCTTTTTCATATAAATCCTGAAGCAATAGATCCATTAAATTCGCTTGTGCCCGGTAGGGAGTTACATACCCAATGGAACGAGCACCGCCAAGATAGGATTCATGAATCAATTGAAAAGAAATCAGAGCCTGCCATAGATTTGACCTTGAATTAGAACTTTTTTCATTTATACAAAAAGCACCCATGTAACTTGTATCTAAAAGGATCGCAGCCCGCCCTGGAAAAGGTGCATGATCAACGATCTTCTTTCTGGTACTGAGTACACTTTCATGGTCACCTACAAGAGAATGATAAATGTATCGATTGGTAAAAGCAGAGATATCGGGGTGCATCCTTCGCTGTTCTTTCAATAAGAATAAATGCGGATGGAGTTTACCTCCCTCCACCCAATCTGCCACACCTGCTCGATGAAAAATATCCTCTTTCAGCCATTGGGTGACGAGAGAGTCTCTAGAGGAAGCGATCGGCGGTAATTGTTTAAAATCTCCGCATATGATTACTCGTTTACCTAGCGAAGCGGCGAATGCTGCCTGTGGAACATAGGCCATACTTGCTTCATCCACAATTACAACATCAAATTCCTTCCCATAAATAGCAGGATCACTTGCTGCTTTGGCTAGCGTTGACCCAACCACAAGGGCATTCTTTACAAGCTCTATTTCTTTTTGACGTATTTTTTCAAGCACTCTTGCAATCTTTTTCTCAAGTTCCAATAGCTGATTCGTATCCCTTTTACTAAAGGAACGGGCTATATCTTGTTTTAGGTTTTTTCTTTCTTCTATTAATGCCTCTTTATCTTCTACAAGACTGTGTTCCTGTTTCTGCAAGAGCTGACTGGTGGTAAGTGCTTCTTCACTATACTCTCCCACCCCGGTATTCGATCCGTAGCGCAGCACATCCCCTTCTTTGAAACGGTCTTTCTTTTTAATAAAGTCTGAAATTTCACTGATTAATACATCTACTGCCTGATTACTATGCGAAAGAATAAGTACCGTTTTTTCCTGAAAATATTTATTTGCAGCCACGCGTGCAAGGATATAGGTTTTACCGGTTCCAGGGGGTCCCCATACAAAGGTGACGGGGTTGTATTTTGAGCGTAGAACCAATTCATGGACATTGCTCTTAATCTTTTCTATCGGGTGCTTTCCAGGCATCGAAGGGTTCATTAATCTCTTAACTCTTAAACGTTTCTGCTTACTTTTGTTGACTTCATCTAACCGTTCGATAAGCTGTTCAAGCAGCTCCCAAGGATCGTGATAGATATATGCTTCAGGAATTAAATCACCTAACGATTGCTCTAGCTGAACAATAATTCCCTTCCCCTCAGAAGAAAGGGTCCGACCTCCCTGTTTTACTCCGCCCCATACAATCGTAACGGAAGAACCAACTGGAATTTTTAATGAAAAGGCAGTGTCAAAGTAATAGGTAAATGTGCCATCGTTAGATAACAGTCTGCCATTTGTCACTCTATATTTGTTACTGCCATATTTTTTCAAGTAAAGTATTTCATTTTGAAGTGCCTGCTGCCACTCTTTCAAATAAACTGTCTTCGTCATCGTTGTCATCCTTTAAATAAAAGCTATTTCGCCTAAATGGTCAATCTACTATAGCATGTTTTATCTGTAAAAATAAATCTATCCGTAAAAAATCTGAATCTCTCTGTAATTAGTAAAATGTTATACAAATAATAATTTCGACAATAAATCTTTTCTTAGTCTCGATTGGTTCGCTATAAAATCAACAATAGATTTTCTTCGTATCTTATTGAGTCTTTTTCCTATTTCGCGAGTCAATCGTGCGAGTAATTTGTCATATTTAAAAAGATATCCTCGATAAAACAATTGCTGTCAACATGTGGGAAAGAAAGGAATTTTCAAACTGGAAAATGAATGATCAATCGGGGTGGTTTGCAGCCCATAACCCATATACCCCG